>JAYVNW010001219.1:0-5267 GCA_043758225.1 Candidatus Kuenenia sp.
GAACTAGCCAAAAGGCTCATCTTGGGGAGCGTGATGGTTATTTTAAAACTACTCGACTTTTGCTTGATCGTCCGCTTGGTGTTTCCACGTGCCGTCCAGCATTTGCTGGAGCGAGGACTGCATCAATTCGCCACTGCCGGGCTGATAGCCGACATGTACGTCTTCGACAATATTGCCTTGTCCGATGATCACGGTATGCGGAATCCCCGAGACTTTAAACGTCGGAGCCACCGAAGAACTGCGATCGAGTGCTACCCGCAGTGTCAGTTGCTTTTCCGAAAGAAACATACGAATCTGATCGGGCGATTCCTGCAGATTCACAGCGACAAAGATCACCTGCGATTCGTCAAACTTTGATGTGGCGGCAATGTAGTCGGGCAAAGCCATGATGCAGGGACCACACCATGTCGCCCAGAAATCCAGCACTACGATTTTGTCTTTGTGGTCGCTCAGTTTGAACTTAGTACCATCCAGTAGAGACAACTGGAAGTCCGGTGCTGGTTTGCCGATCATCGCAGCGGCTTCTGAGTTTCCACCATCGGCTTGTGGAATATCCCAGTCTGGTTCGCGAGCCATTTTCGTCACCCATGTGTCGTAGGCCGCCAATCGCTGGCTGGCTCTGGGATCGCCTGTGAACAGTTCACGAACTGAGTTCGCAGGGAATGAACACTTACCTAACAACGCCGATGAACCTTCGATGCGTCCATCAATGAGTCGTAGTGGTTTCATGGTAATGCTGAATCCATCCGCCAACTGTGCTTGCAGCACGGCGTCCACTGCTTCGTCGTCAGCGGCGAAGCCATCAGTGTCACCCGACGGCCGTTCATTCTTCGCAGAAGCAACAGCTTCCAGAGCTGCCGAAGCGCCCGCATCGACAGCGGCGGCCGCAGAATCGGCTGTGTCTTTTTCAGAGTCCGCAGGTTTTGGATCTTCTTTCTTGGGCGGGTCGAGCCAGACGATCGCACCAACTCGACTGCGTTCAAAACGCAGCGTTTCGAGCCGGGATTCAAATTCAATTTTATCGCCTTCGACAGCCAGCAGTCGGCCACGCAGCAGGTCTCCATTGGGCGCGATGATCACATGAGTTGGAGGACTGTCGCGGCGGAAACGCGGAATGGTCAGCACCGCCTGTCGTGATTCTTCTTCAATGAACTGCCGAATGGAGGCACCGGAGAGATTGTCAACTTCGAATTTTGAAATTGCCACGCCGTCATTGGCCCGCTGTGTGACTCGACCATTCACAATCACCTGGCCCACTGCCGTGAGATTTGAATCGAACGCGATTCCTCGGCCACCGGACGACCGAGGGTTGATCTTAATCGTCTTTGCAGGCTGTCCGTTCACCGAGACGATCACAGTGCCGTCATGGACGACAAGCTGAATATCGGCTTCGGAATCTTTAACTATAACCGGCCCGCCGTTCGCCTTGCCGCCCTGAGCGCCAGCCATTCGCATGCCCATCATCATCTGGTTGGCCGGCATCGGCTTGTCCATGACCTGCAACTGATTTGGCATCAAATTGAAACAGACCCGCGTACAATTCTCATCATGGCGTTCTCCGTTGCCGAACATCGCGATATTCAAATTAGCCCACGATTGCGTTGGCCATTCCATGTGAAAACGCACCGTATCTCCCGTGAGAATCTCGGGGTGCGAATAGATTGTGTTACCACGAAACAAAAGCTTCTGCTGATCCACTTTCTGATTTTTAACGCTGATGCCTTTCCAGCCTTCGTCCGTAAAGCCACTTTGATGTTTACGACCGGCAGCAGACAGTTCGACCGCGCGAATTTGATCACAGGCAAAGGAGCGTACTTCTGTCAGAGGTGACGTGAAGTGAATTCCTTCTTCGGTGCCGGTTTCGATACGACATGGAAGTACGTCGTTGTTTTGTAGGTAGATGACATCCGGAAAAGTCGCCAACAGTTCTGGATTTTCAGAGAGATGCTGAATATCGGTCGCACGCAGGAAACGGGCATTTTCGACGCCTTGCAGCGTTGATGCATTCAGACCACCGAGCGGAGTCCATTGAATCGGAGAATCAGCCGCGCCTTCGACGACAAGTTTGCCTCGGAGGGATCCGTGTTCGTGGAACAGGCGATCGGGTTCGCGGTGTTTAGTTGTTGATTCTGCGTCTGCGTCATTCGGATCGCGGTCGATTTTTCTTTGCAATTTGGCAAGTTCCGCTTCTGCCTTGGCCACTGTTGGATGGTTTGGTCCGAGTCGTTCCTTCAAGTGCTGAAGCTTGCCCACATTTAGGGCAGCATCGGTAACGTTGATCTTTGTGTCCGGCTCACTGTCGTTTTGCCTAATCGTGAATCCAATATTCGCAAGCCCCGAAATTGAGCACTGCAGTGGTATCTGAACGTATGGCGGTTGAACAACGGCGGTGCCATCGGCAACAGACATTAATGAACCGGAAACAAACCCACCATCGTTCCAATTCAGCCAAGCGCTGGGGCGTTCCGGACTTGGTCCCGTTGTTTGGCCCGAAATCGCTAACGACGCAACATCTGCCATCGGGACAGTGGTCGTTTTCCCTTCGACCAGCAGCATCAAATTGCCAGCGGTCGCATCAAATCCCTGCACCTTGCCGAAATGCGATGTTCCATCGATCAATTCGATGCGCGAACTTTCGCCGGATGCGATTCGAGGCGTCTTGCCGTCCCAGTGACTGACTCGCAATCGGCGAATGGACAGGTCGAAATCACCATTGCGAAACGTGATTCCTGTGACGTAAGCTGGAATTAATTCTGCGCTGACCTCGCCCAGTTTTTCGCCGGTATCGGCGAAGACTTGCATCGTACTCGCTGTGCGGTTCACAAAGAGATACAGGTGAACCGACAGATCATTTTCGCCGACCGTCTTCAGCGTTTTAAATGACGATTTGCCTTTTGCAGCGACGAGCACATCTACCCATGTTTCAATACGCAGGTTACTTTTGACATCACGTCCCATAGCCATTAGAAAATTCAGAGGCTTGCTTGATTGCACTTCAAATTCAATTTCAAATTTTTCGGGCAGATTTACTGGCAAAAAAATCGCGGTGTCGGCCTTCTTAGTTGTGATAGAACCATCCGGGGCTTCGGACCAGATTTCTTTGTCGGCAGCTTCCAGTGAAGCCTCCTCCAGCTTTTGAGCTCCACCGAACTGATCAAAGCCCAACGCGCGGTTGTTCACATTGGGAGGCTTCTTTGTAACCTGCCATTCCGTCAATCCACGTGGCCCGGAATAGATCATGCCGGAGTTTTCAGTACTTTGCAGACAGAGTACCTGGTCGCGGGCGACTATAAACGCACCAAATCGCGTACTCTCGAAAGACATCGTCGTATCGCTGATCGATGTCAGCCGACCGTTCAGAAAGTCTCCATTGCGCATCAGAATCCGAAAGACGCCTGGATCAGCTTTCGCTGCTTCGCTTGCCGGAAATTTTACGCTGGCGAGATATGATAATTCAATCTGCAGCGGATCAGTGAACATTTGTGATTGCCAGGTGAGTACTTTGTCATCCGCTTTCAGCAGGGTGCCGGACAGACTGTCGCCGTTGTGCCACAGCAGCGTTGCATCATCGGCATTCGCAGGCAGCGATATGGCGAGGAACATGAGCAGTGTTCGCGCAAAGATCTTTGTCATTCTGTTTGCAACTCCGAAATCTCAGCGTTCATAGATCGGCAGGAAGCGATAGTTCAACGCCATCGCCAGCAGTGACATCGACGTCCCATAACCTGGTCCCATCTGACTTTGAAAACTGCCGTCGTCGCTCTGCAAATCTTTCAGCTGCCTCGCCGTTTTCAGATTCCATTTGTTCCACGATTCAAAGTCGCCTTGAAACAATGCCTGAGCCGTGTAGTAACGATAGTACTCAGGATAGTTGTATTCATCCTGCTCCAGGTTTCCGGTCACACGTTCCAGCACAGCCTTATACTCAGCCAGATTTTTACGCTTGCCAATCGCAAAGACCAGAGCAGCGATGGACTTCAGATTATTTGAACCGCCACCGCCGACTCCGGAGTATCCGACTTCGCCACGATTCGTTGTCATTGACTTGAAGTAATCGAGGGCTTTATCAATGCCGTCGTCCGGAACTTTGATGCCGGCGTTGCGTGCGGCAAGAAGTCCCATCAGGACGGCTCCGGAAACAGAAGTATCCGCGTCGGTTGCTTCCGGCGAATATCGCCAGGCGTTCCATTGATTATTCTTTTGCGAGGTAATCGTCGCGCGGACGGCGAGTTCCAGGGATTTTCCGATGGTGCGATGACTTGCAGTGTTGGCGTCTCCGTCCCAAAGCGAATCTTCGTCGAGGACTCCGTAAACTTCAGCCATGCCGAGCATCGCGAAGCCGTGCTGATACATACTGCCGTGCCCGCCGCCGCCAAAGAATCCCGTGGATTCGCTTTGACTCTGAATCATGTTGCGGACGGCTCGACGGATGTTGTCGCTGTAAGGGCCAAAGTTAGGATCTTCGCCGCTGGCCAGAAAGGCCATCACGCACATGCCGTTGATACCAGGACCACTATAGCTGCCGCCGCTGTCCCATGTGCCTTCCGGCGACTGGTTGCTGGCCAGCCATTCCAGCCCGCGTTCGTAAATCAACTGCACGTCCTGAGGCACATCGGTGCCGAAGCGGACTTGTGCGTCCTGGGCCGACGCTGCCCCTGCCATTGTTGCAATCAAAGTGAGGACTGAGAGCAATCGATTCATATGTGTTCAGTTCTCAAGTGATTGAGCAATAGCGAGTTGAGATGCCGGACTGGAGTCCCATTCTACTCAAAATCCCTACTACTTTCGATTCTCCAACGCGTTAAAGAACGCATCGATGCCATCTCGGAATTCGGCTGGAACCTGGTCGTTGATTGTGCCTGTCGACTGCTGCACGCCGCGAGCTTCAATCTGAGCCAGAGGATCTGCACCAGGGCCGTATAATTCCAATGCCACGCGATCGGTGTCACCCGTTCCGCCGCCGCCGGGATCTGATCCGCCGCCGCCGCCACCTTTTGGATTCGCACGCTTAGCAGCCAGAAGCAATTCAATCGCTTCCGTTTCCGCTGCGATGGCTTCACGACCTGTATCCGGACGGCCCAAAATATTTGTTGCGTCATTCATCGCGACGCTGGCCGCCGTCAGCATTTGAATTTCCTTACCAAACTTCTGAGCGCCCAATGGCAGCGCCTCGATATCAGTAACAACATTCAATGTACGATCAAAAAGTTTACGCTGGGTTTCTGACTGTCCTTCAGCCTTGTCCTTGTAAGTGACGGTTTCTATTT
>JAYVNW010001220.1:0-2859 GCA_043758225.1 Candidatus Kuenenia sp.
CCGTCAGCTTTTTGTTCTGGTGGAGGACTTCCGCCGAACATCGGATTGCCGCCGCCACCGGGTTTCGGCAGACGAGGAGCCATCGCGAGGCCGGACTGATTCTGGAACACAAATGGACAGGGGTCGTCGAAGATCAACGTTGGCTTCCCGGCCTTTACGTACTGTAGAAGGTTTTCCATCTGAGGCTCCGTCAGTGAAGACGGCATGATGGCAATCAGTACATCAAAGTTCTGTTTGGCTGACTCCGGTTTCTTCTCCGCTTCTCCATCGGCTGGGGTCTTTTCCTCGGTCGGAGCATCGGCAGCCAGAATCGGCTGAGACGGATTCACCGCAATTACTTTGTATTGTTTTTCGAGTTCGCGAACAATTTCCCATTTGCCACCCTGGCCGTCGCCTTCAGCAATCGCTCGAGCATCGGTCAGCAGCACACCAACGGTAAGACGCTTTTCCTGAGAGACAGTTCGCAGGGAACGAGTCAATTCGTATTCGATCGGCAGGCCTTTGCCAAAAAACGGTATTACGAGTTCATCGTTCGGGCTCTGCAAAAACGCCCCCATGAAGACGTCGGCCTCTTCGCGCTTGCCATTCCGATCATATGACAGTCGAACAGGGTCAATTCCAAGTGCTCGGGCCTGTTCTGCATCTTCACTAAAAGGTTCGACCGACACATCACGCCATTCAATGGCACCGCCGCCCTGCATTTCAAACTCACGCAACAGGCCTCGAAGCTGCCGGCGAATTTCGACATAATCGCCTGGAACATCCGGGCTGATGAACGACTGAATCGTGATTTTTTGAGACTTCTTCAGGTCCTTCAAAGTGGATCGTGTTGCATCCGACAGCGTGAAGAGATTCTCAGCCGACCAGTCTGCTCTGGCTGGATAAGTCCAGAAAATCGATAGCAGACTTGCAAAAGTGATCAACAAACATGCGGCTCGAATAACATACTGAAACCCCATTCCAAGTTGTTGACTTGCCGCCCACCGCCGTTTCGAAATCACGATCAGATTCAGGTACAACATGACGGCGGCAAAGAATGCAAACCACGCAATACCTGAAAGAGGCAGCACGCCAAGCCCAAAATCCGAAAGCTGTTGTTGCAGGCTGATTGATGTCACAGCCGTTCTCAGGTCATAGAGACTGACGGTGGAACCAACTGCACTGAAAAACCACTCGATAATGTCGGTCACATAGAACAACATCACCGGAACGCAACAGAATACTCCCCCCAGCACAAACGCAACCGTAGAATTGTTGGTCAGCGACGAAGCCAGCATACCGGCGGTCAATAGAGCTGCCCCAGCCAGCCAATATCCCAGATACGTGCTCAACAGAGTGCCAATATCCGGTGCTCCCAGCCATGCAAGTACGATAATGTTGATCATGGAAAACAACAGCGCGACGGTATAAACCGCCAGCACAGCCATGTATTTCCCGCCCAGAATTTCAACGTCCGTCGCCGGCATCGTGAACAGCAACTCGTCGGTTCCCAGCTTCCGTTCATCGGACCATGTGGCCATCGTGATCGCGGGAATCACGAACAGCAGCAGCCACGGATACCATTCCGTCAGCTGATCAAGGTTGGCCTGATTCGCGGCAAAGAATGCCGACGAAAACGCCATCGCAGCAGATGCGACGCAGAAGACGATAATAAACAGATACCCCAGAATTCCTGAGAAGTAGCTGTGAAAATTTCGCTTGGCAACCGCCAGAATAACGTGAATTCGAAACATAAACACACCTGCGTATTGCGAACAATTGCTATCCGTTGAACCCGAAGACCTCGGCGACCTAGGCCGCGTTGCTGGTCAGCTTGCGGAATTGTTTTTCCATATCCACTTCGTTGGCACCGAGATCTGCCGTCGGTCCATCAAACACAACTCGCCCATTATTCACCATCACCACACGAGTACAGACCGCTCGCACCTCCTGCAGAATATGCGTCGACAGCAGGATGGTTTTCGTTTTTGCCAATTCCACGATCAGATCACGCATGCCATGAACCTGATTCGGATCAAGTCCGCTGGTTGGTTCGTCCAGAATCAATACTTCCGGATCGTGCAGCATCGCGTGAGCCATTCCCACGCGTTGTCGGAAACCTCGTGATAGCTTGGAAATTGGCTTCCGCCAGACTTCTGACAGCGAGCACTTATCTGAGACCCACGCCATGCGTCGAGCCAGCTTATCACCAGAAAGGCCGCGCACTTCGCCCATATATTTAAGCAGACTCTCCGGAGTCATTTCGACATACAATGGGCCATTTTCAGGCAAATACCCCAGCGATTCGCTGGCTTTAATGCGATCCTGCCCAACATTAACACCTGCCAGGAATGCTTCACCGCGGCTTGGAGCAAGGAAACCGGTCAGCATTTTCATCGTCGTGCTTTTCCCGGCACCGTTCGGGCCGAGAAAGGCACAGATCTGACCGCGAGGTACGGTGAACGTTACGTCTCGAGTCGCAGCAAATTCACCGTAGAACTTACTTAGACCTCGAGCTTCAATCATCACGTCGGTTGACTTCGTTGGTGACGAACTCATCAAATGACTTCCTCGTTCGACTCTATTAAATCTCTGCACTGTGGCAGAATCATTCTTGTGACACCGCATCGTCCCGAGTTTTCGAAAGAATGCAATCGACCCCGGCAAGTTGAACACACTCCAGGACTGGAATGCCCATCCTACGGAAACGCAATTGAACTCCAATGCTATTGCCTGCCAAACCGGCAGCAACAGAAATCGTCGTATTGCAATTTGCAAAATCCGTTCCATTTTCCGAAGCGGCCTGGGGACTGTTAATCTGATGAGTTGTGAATCGTTAGTTTTAGAGGTTGCGTATTTTTAATCTTCACAACTCGAAAC
>JAYVNW010001221.1:0-7222 GCA_043758225.1 Candidatus Kuenenia sp.
GACGAGAAGCAAATCGGCACGCTGATCGCCAGTCCGATTTCGACAAGTGACATTTGGAAGGCCAGATTCCCGCCAAGCTGATTGAAGAACGCCGCGACAGCAATCGGCCACACGAAGTTCCAGTCTGTGAACGATACCTGGCCTCGCCATCGCCGGACGCAAATCAGAATCACCGCAACGAAGAAAGTGGGAAACGCCTTTGTCCCGGCAACCCACATAGCCCAGCCGAGACCACCGTCAGTTTTTGCGAGGCCCCGTAGCGCCAGGTTCGCAATTGAATACGTCGCAGCGGCCGCTAACCCCAGCAAAATGCCATTCAGATCTGCGCGAGAATGTTCGTTTGCAGATGGGGTCGATGAAGCTTCGATCAATGAGGCGTCCGCAGCATGAACTGTTGGCGGAGTTGCACCAAGTGCAGCATCCGGGACGACCATTACAGAACCGCCCTGACCGGAAGATATATCGCTCAATCCATTCGTCATGCAACACACTCTGAATTACAGCGTTCGACTGAATGTCTGCAGTCGGCCCGTCTGTTCGAATTTTGCAAGGCTGAAGAGGTCCAGCACAGGTTGATCAGTCGGCAGCACGTGCGCTTCCACCAGTTCGACTGATTCCCCTTTTAGGCGTCGGCAAATTTCCAGCACCAGTGCTTGAGCATATCCGTGGCGTCGCTGAGACGCGGGAACGAAAATCTCGCGAATGCCGACACTTCGCACGCCCCATTTGGGAATAAACAAATCCATGCCGATGATCTGCCCGGACGCAACGACGTTTTCCGTGCCCTTTTCATGCAGTTCAAATCGCAATGAATCCAAGTGGCCATACCTTGCGAACCACCACCACGACTCGTTCGTTGGGCGGTCTGTTATCGCTAGATTTAAATGACGTCGATGTCGCAGCAGCTTCGCGTTTACAGGATCTTTGCTGCGAATCAAATCTCTTCGGAAAATCAAAACCTCTCCGGCAGTTGCATATCCGCATGAACTAAAGAACTCTGGCCAGTTCGCTGCTGACGCACAGAATCCCGAAGGATCCAGTCCGCCGTAAATTCCGGCGTAGAATGCGTTCTGTTCCCACCCTGCACCAGCGACGACCGTCCTGGCCCCTTTGGATCGCAAGTAGTCCTCAGCCTTCTTGAGCAATTCCGTTCCCACTTTGTGTCGACGGAATTCCGGATGCACCATTAATGCGCAGATTGTACCCTTCGATTGATCCAGGCCTGATTGATCTGCGTTTGGAGCGAACCCGGCGTGTACAAATCCTGCAATTCGCCCCGTTTCAACATCCTGCGCAATGATTAGACCGTTGGGGTCCCAATATGGCTGCGAGCACGCCAATAATTCGAAAACATCGCACGAAAACCCTTCCGCTGCATTTGGACCCAATGCGGAAACATGCCACAGTTGGTGGAGTTTTGGCGGGTCAAAATTGTGGAAAGGGCGATACAACACAATCAGGTTGTCTTTAACAAGAGCGAATCCCGGACCGGCAGCATTGAGAATACAATGGGGACCGTATTTCGACTGGAACAAGCGAATTTAACGGACGAATCCTATTACAGCAAGCCGTCTGGTTCGCCGGATTTCTGACGTTCTTCGTATCGGCAAGGGACTGAATGTCACCTCAATGTGAAGGAATTTTACCGGACTTCAGTGTACGCTGAGCGAAATAATTTTTATGACAACGGATATTTTCATGCAGTGGACTGACCGCGAACTAGCAGCCTGGCTCGACGAATTGCTGCCTGCAGAACGAATGACGGCCTTCGAAAATCAGCTTCGTCAGGACAGCGCGCTGCGTGCGCGCGTGGCGGTGTTGATTCGTCATCGAGATCAGGGTGGGAACTCAATTGGCGAAATCTGGCAGCGTGGCAAATTAAGTTGTCCCGTTCGCACAGAACTGGGTGGCTACTTGCTGGGAACACTGCCGACCGACGCGGCTGCATACATCGAGTTCCATCTGAACACTGTCGGCTGCCGAGTCTGTCAGGCGAATCTCCACGATCTCGAAGAACAATCAACGCAGTCCGGTCAGGTTCCGGACCGTCGTCGTCGGTTCTTTGAATCGTCGGCCGGTCTGCTCCGCGGCGACAGCGAATCAGGGGAGTTTCGGAAATAGTTCCGGCGAGTGGGTGATGTCAAACCACTGATTGACGCTACGGATACTGCCAGCATCGGGCGACTCACGTCCCCCGGTCGCCGGTCGCAGCCTCGGTTCATCCCGAGCGAACAACAAAATTCCCGCTCGCTTTGGGCTCAAAGAGACAGAGTTCGACGACTTTAATGAGAGGCGATCTGTATTTTAGCGACGACTGCTGAATTCCGGCGAATTAATCAACGCCCACATCAGGTCTTCTAATCCGCCACGCAGGTTTTGATTGTTACCGATGTACTTCATCGCAATTTCCAATTCACCAGTGGTAGGTTCTCGGCCAATCGCATTCAGATACAACTCGCGTGCAATGTCTTCTTCACCGACGACGTTTGTAGCGATGTGAGTAATCACACTGGATTCGCCCGGCGTCGCCAGAATACGTTCCAGAAGTTGTGAATTCATCATAAACAATGCTTCCGGTATGTTCCCGGTGACTTCATCGCGAGGCGTCGATGGATCAAAACCGAAGATGCTGGCGAATTCCTCGCGTCCCTGATCAAGCTTCTGCATCGCACCTGCATACCGACGACCATCGGTAATCCGCAGCGGCAATGATTCGACTCCCAGCGTCTGGCACAACGCTGCGTACAACTGATCAGACCGCAGACGAATCGGTTCGCAATGGGCGAAGCCTTCTGCTGAATGATTCGGAGCCCGCTGATAAGTACGCGTCCCGGCAATCGTGCGCATGAGCCATTTCAAATCATAGTCGTTGGCGGTAAAACCATCCGCCAGAATGTTCAGTGTTTCTTCATGGATACATTCACGATCCGGCCCAATATCATCGATCGGCATGTAAAACGCCGTGCCCGTCATTTCGTACCACATGCGATTAATGATCGCTCGGGCAAACCACGGATTATCCTTGGATGTCAGGAGTTCAGAGGCCTTCTGGCGACGCTGCTCGTCAGACATGCCGGGTTTCAGAGATGACAGAATATCGGAATTGGCACTGGTCAGGAAGAATCCTGGATCGGTTCGCTTCCCCTGTGAGCCTGGATCCTGCAGGTCTGGCATGTAGTGTTCGGCAGATCCCTGTCCCGGTTGATTCGCGTTCGGGGGTTGAGCGGTTGCAATCTCATCGATCGATAGTTTGCCATCACTGTTCTTATCAATGACGGCTTTTCCTGGCCCGCTGAATACACGCGCCAGCGGCGTATTTTTGGATTCTTCTTCGGAAATGAATCCGTCGCGATTGCGGTCAGCTCGTGTCAGGAAAAAACCTGACGCCGCCGCAGTGCGTTGTCGCTCCGCGTTTACGGAAGTAATTTCGTAATCAAACATATTGTCCGAATTGCGGTCCCGTCGCACGCTGACGCGCGGAAAGAACGCTGCAAACTGATGAAACTGCACCCGCTTCCAACTGTCCCACGGATGATCGTGGCAATTCGCACATTGAATTTGAATGCCGACAAAGATCCGCGATGCTTCAGCAGATACTTCTTCAGCCACACCTTCGTGAGCAAAGATCAGCGCGGTGGCGCCGTTGTTATTGACAGGGCCGGTGGCGGTCAATAGTTCATTGGCGATTTGATTCCAGCCGTGGCCTTCGTTTAACTGCGCCGCCATCCATTCATCAAACGCCGGTCGCACAATGCGCGCTCGAATGTTGGTCGCGCGAAGAAAAATGACATCGCGCCAGTAGTAAGACCAGTTCTGGCCGTATGCATCGGATGCAAGTAGCTCATCCACCTTCGTGGCACGGCGATCTTCTGATGGATCAAGTCCAAAGGCAGTGAGTTCACCAGGAGTCCCCGGGCGGCCGACGATATCGAACATTATTCGCCGCAGGTAGGTGGCATCATCGGCAAGCTTGATTGCTTTTTCTGCAGTGTCGCCCCATAGGCTGACATCAACGGCAGTCGCAGTCTGCTGACTCGCAGGCGGTGCAGCGTGCAGCGAGTTGCAGGCGGCTGTGAGCGAAAGCAGAGCGATACTGACGATTCGCATGATTCGAGTCCTGAATAGAATTTTGTTCGCACTTGCCGTAGCCCCCAGTAGTCTCACTACGGTAGCTACAGCCAATTTTCCGGTTGTCGTCCGCAACACCAGAAGAACCGCCGCAGTTTGTTCATGGTGTCGAGCAAAATACTATGAATCGGCATTATACCACGAAATCAGACGATTGTTGAAGTCAGGGATTCTCCATCGTTCGTCAGACACAAACTGGAATGCCGTCTGAAATTGCCGTAAATTGCGGGCCGCACGGCATAGGTGATGTCGTTCAATTGATGATAACTGTTAACACAGATGAGGCCATCCTTTTCATGGGACGTATTTCACTAGCATGGCGAATTCTGACCAGCGGCACCTTTGCCGCAAAGGTGACAAGTTTTCTGGAAGCTCCACCTGCGTTGCCTGAAAAAAAAACTGAGCCTGTTACACTCCAGAAATCTGCCGCACCTCCAAAACCCGTGGCTCCAACGAAACCGCTCCGCAGCGACGCGGTGACGTTGCTCGCGGCTCTGCAGCGCGAAGGTCGTCTCATCGATTTCCTCAAAGAACCGATCGATGCGTATTCCGACGCTCAGGTCGGTGCCGCCGTCCGTGATATTCATCGTGATTGTGGCGGAATGCTGGAGCGGCAGTTTGCCATTCGTCCGGTTCTGGAACAGGCCGAAGGCAGCAACGTGACGATTGGGGCTGACGCGAGAAATGGCAGAATAAAGATCACTGGAAAAATTGGTGAAGGTAATCAAGCCTCCGGCACACTTGTCCATCATGGCTGGCAAGTGACAAAAAGTGACGTCCCTGTCTGGACAGGTGATACTGCCGCTGCAACTGTCGTAGCACCAGCCGAAGTGGAAGTGCGATAATGTCGGCTCAGTTTGTGATTGGTATCGACCTCGGCACGACAAACAGCGTGCTCGCATACAGCACGTTGAATGAAGAACGGCCGCAGGTTGAGTTGCTGCCCATCCCGCAACTCGTGGCCGCGAATACCATTGAATCGCGGTCGATGTTGCCGTCGTTTCTGTATCAATGCACTGTCGATGAGACGACCGCGAAGTCGTTTGCGATGCCATGGAACGAAGATACCTCATTCGCCGTAGGTCATGGCGCACGAGCTCTATCAGCGGAGTTTCCTGATCGAACGGTCGGCGCGGCGAAGTCGTGGCTCGGGCACAGCAAAGTTGATCGCCATCAAACTATTTTACCCTGGCAGGCTCCCAGCGGTGTGGCGAAGATCTCCCCGGTCACCGCATCGCAGCGATATCTTGAGCATCTAGTCGCCGCGTGGCATCAGACGTTTTCGGATGCTCCTATCTCTGACCAAAACTTGGTCCTCACAGTGCCGGCATCGTTTGACGCGAGTGCTCGTGAATTGACTCGTGAGGCGGCTCTGGCCGCTGGTCTGCCGAAAGATTTTGTTCTGCTGGAAGAACCTCAAGCGGCGACATACGCCTGGTTGAATGTCGTCGGCGATCGCTGGCGAAGACTGCTCAAAATCGGCGACCGCATGTTGATCTGCGACATCGGCGGCGGAACGACCGATTTGACGCTGGTGGAAGTTGCCGAAGAAAGCGGTGAGCTGACCCTGCAACGCGCGGCGGTTGGAAACCACTTGCTCGTCGGCGGCGACAACATGGACCTTGCCCTGGCTCACTACGTCGCGCAGCTGTTCGAAGAAAAAGGTTTGAATCTGGATCCGTGGCAATCCGTTTCCCTATGGCATTCCTGTCGCAATGCCAAGGAAGCATTGCTCTCGGAATCCGGACCAGACACGCACACGATTTCCGTGCCCGGACGCAGCAGCCGGCTCATTGGTGGGTTGGTTTCTGTGAATGTTGAGCGAGCTCAGGCGACGGACCTGCTGCTCAACGGATTCTTGCCGGCTGCACAACTTTCCGATCGCCCCGCTCGTGCCCGAGCGTCAGGATTTCGCGAAATCGGACTTCCGTACGAAGCAGACACTGGGATCACCCGGCATCTTGCGGCATTCCTGAATCAGTCGCTCGCCGGCAGTGCCTTAACTCATGTGTTGTTGAACGGCGGTGTATTCAAAGCCAGCGCGCTGCGATCGCGTTTGCTTGGTCAATTGCGGAGTTGGTTTCCCGGCTCTCCGCCGAATATTGTCGAGGGTTCCGACGATCTGGATTACTCTGTCGCGCGCGGGGCCTGCTTTTACGGCTGGACAAAACGCCGCGGTGGTGTGCGAATTCGCGGCGGTACGGCGAGATCCTATTATGTGGGCATCGAGACTGCCGGACTTGCGATCCCTGGGGCTGGTCGCCCGTTAAAGGCACTCTGCGTGGTGCCGATCGGAATGGAAGAAGGTACGGAAGTCGATGTCCCGTCGGCCCCGATTGGTTTAGTTGTCGGCGAATCCGCGCGGTTCCGTTTCTTCAGTTCTGCGAACCGCCGCAATGATCTGCCGGGAGAATTATTGGCGCGCTGGTCACCTGATGAATTGAGTGAAACCGATTCGTTGGAAGCAACACTCCCCGCTGCGGATGATACTGAAGAGGAATATGTGCCGGTGACGTTCCATTCACGAATTACGGAACTTGGCGTGCTGGAACTTTGGTGCGTGCACGCGACTGACGACAAACGCTGGAAGCTTGAATTCAGCGTGCGTGATGACGCAGAAGCCTGAAATCTTCCTTGCGTGTCCTGCAATTGCGGCAGACAGAAAATGAACTGTTCACGAATCGCCTGATTCGCCAAACTGCCAGCGTATTAATTCTAACGCAGGCGCGCGTTCGTAGGACGAGTCTCCAGCCTCCGTCCGTGCTTCAAATCCAGACGGGACTGGAGTCCCGTCCTTCGCAAATGAAGCACGAAGAGTTAAAACAGGCTGTTTCATCGCGAAAGAATTGGCCGCGGACGCGGATTGGTACTCGTCAGGGATTTGACATGCGGCGATTATTCCAAATTCCAATGCTCATTGCGGCCCTGCTGCTGATTGGGATGATCGGCTTGCATTTGCTCACGGGGCAGTCGTTGCTGGATTGTTTCTATCAGTCCATCATTCTGCTCACAACAGTTGGATGTCGCGAACCTGAGCCGCTGACAACCGGCACAAAACTTTTCATTGTTGGATATCTGACCTGCGGCATCGGCG
>JAYVNW010001222.1:0-2474 GCA_043758225.1 Candidatus Kuenenia sp.
TTTTATCTCGAATCAGCAACAATCCACAGCACGAGACATCGTGACCTTTGACCTGCACACGAAGTTGTGGCCACGCCGAGGATTTCGTCACGATCTCACAGCCGCCGGGCATGACAAGTATCGTATCGCCAGGCAAAGCCGCACCGATGCCGGGATGCCAGTACATCGCGGTCGGTGCCTGAAGCTCATATTCGGAATACGGCGTGAGTTGATGTTCCATCGCGCGGTAGCCGATGATCTCAGCCTGATCGGCTAACTGCCATTCCGTCGGCATCCCGAATTTGTCATAGATGCGGCGAACTTTAGGCCAGACATCATTCAACTTCCGGCCGGTTCTGGAAAAGTACATTCCCGTCGCGTGTATCAGCACGGCTTTCTTATGGGCCTCCCATAACTCTTCCGGCACCTGATTCAGGCACACTGTCCGGCTGACAGCCACATGCAGTCCCCAGCGTTTGGCGATACATGAAACCGTCGCGTACGATTCAATCGGGTCTTCGCTATATGACCAATGGCGGTATCGAACGTTACGTCCGTCTGCGCACACTTGAATGCGCACAGGTGTGACGGTGCGGCGAATCAGTCGATGGCTGAGTTCGCCGGCCACCGAGGCTTCTGAAACGCCCGGCCGAATTTGGCGGGCGGAGATTTCCACAGCGTGTACCAGGACTTTGCTGAGTCGCCGAATTCGATCCACTTCAAGATCCGTCAGCGGCTGCCGTAGCCGTACGATATCTTTTGCAACGCTGAGAGTTCCTTCAATTCCGGAATCGCTGACAACTTTGCGACCTTGACAAAGATCCTCCACTAAGGCTGCGTGTGGCTGGAACCATTCGCGTTGCTTCAGCTGAAATCCGAGGCCGAAAGCTTCGCGTTCAAACAACTGAGCGGAATCGACCGCATTCGTGGCAAACAGGCGAGCGTCGTCTGTGACGAACAGACTTGTCTGGCAACCTTCCGTCGTACAACGCGCTGGATCGGCTCCAGCAGTGAACCAGGCAATATTGGCGTGATCCTGAAGCAACAATGCATCTGCACCCGTCGCGACCAGCAGCGTTCGGACTCGAGCGTGTTTTTCGTCCACATCCGCAAGACGTTGCTTATCCAGGACAAGGCAACGGCGGCGCACAGCTTCATCCGATTGGCCCGCGCTCATGCGGATTTCTCCCTCGTCTCTCGCGATGTGATGGAACTTCGATTACGTGCCGTCAGACCGTAGTCACAGATGTCTCTGCGTTAAGACTATAATGCGGCAAACAATTTCGCTACTGTTTGATGGCAAAGAAGTGCCATGAGTCGCATCGAATCCTCTGATTTTGAGGGTTTTCAGGTGAGAACGACTCAATCGACCACAAAAAATCAGCCACGGAAGCTGTGCGACGTTCAGGAAGTTTCGTCAGACACTTTAAGCACAGTTCATCAGGGTGCGGGAAAATCCCGGAACGCAAGCGCGAAGGTGAATCGATGCCAATCTTCCTGAACAATGGAAACCGTATCAGACCCTGAACGCCGAGATGGCACCGTTGTGCACCGGAATTTTTGAAAAGAAAGAACTGCTGCAAAAGTCGTCGAACACCTGATATTTTTACTCAGTGCTCCCGGACGCTTATCATCCATAGGAGCCTCGAAAGCAGTGTGTTCCGAGGCTGGAGCCTCGGAACAAGTATCAGTTTCTTCACGCCACAGAAACATCCACAATTGCCTTAAGTACGCCGGTTTCCGGTCGCGTGAAGGATTCGAATTCTGCCACCATGTCCTGGAACGGAGTTCGATGCGTGATCCATGGCGTCGTGTTGATCGTGCCGTCTTCGATCAGACGAATGATGCGACCGAAATCCGATGGCAATGCGTTGCGGGACGCTTTCAGCGTCATTTCCGGACGATGCAACGCTGTATGCAGGAACGAAACCTCTTCCGTTGTGATGCCGACATAAACGAGCGATCCCGTATGAGCCACGTACTTCATTGCAGATGACATGGAATGCTTATTGCCAGTGGCGTCGGTAACGACGAGATACATGTCGCCGCCGGTGATGGCCTGCATTTGCTGCAGTTCACTGCCATCGCCTTTGAATTCAATCCTGTGTTCAATGCCGTAGTTCTTTTTGCAGAACTCGAGTCGCGACGGCACCATGTCCATGACCGTCACTGTCGCGCCGGTGAGTCGAGTAAATTCCAGCGTGGCAAGTCCAATCGGACCCGCGCCGATAATCAGGACATGATCACCGGTTTTTGATGCTCCACGATCTGACGCATGGCAACCGATTGCCAGTGTTTCGACCAACGCGAGTTGTTCGTATGACAACTTCTTTGAAGGATGCAGTTTGTCTGCACGGATCAGAAAGCGTTCGCACAATCCGCCGTCAATCATCACACCAATGACATTCAACGTGCAGCAGCAGTTCCCCTGACCTCGATGACACGCAAAACATTTGCCGCAGTTCATATACGGTTCGACACTGCAGCGATCTCCC
>JAYVNW010001223.1:0-2831 GCA_043758225.1 Candidatus Kuenenia sp.
GAGTTTGGCCTGATTCGTGGCGGTGAACGCATGGAAGTGACAGTCACGCCAAAGAAAATGAAGGCCGCTCATCGCATTGTAGTAAATGCAACAGCTGACCTCGCAGCTGATAAGAATGCTGAGTATCAGCCATTTCAGTTCTTCCAAAATCTTGAAGGACAGGATATTCCGAAGGAGGTGCTGGATGCACTCAAGAAGGGGCAGGCAGGTGTCCGTGTTCGCAGTCTTCATCCCGGAATCGTGATCGATCACAAGTCAGGAAAGGAAGACATCCACAAACTGCTGGGAGAAGTACTTCAGCGAGCGGAAGCAGAACAAGATCGCGCCGACGCAGCGAAGGAACAGGCAGACGACGGGGCCAGCCGCGCGAATCGCACTACAGCAACAATCAGCGGGAATCCCGCATCGCAGAGCATTGAAGATCTGCACGCTCAAATGAAAGAGCTTCAGCAACAAATGGCGACGCTGCAGAAAACACTGGAACAGTTGACAAAATCTAAACAGGATTGATTTCACACGCCCATCGCGAATTTCGCTGAAAATGACTTATTGACTGCAGTTTCAACGAAAGTTGGAACCGTTTTTTCGTTTTTTGTTGGCGAGTTTTGCAAAATGTCTGATTGACTGCCAAGCCCTCATTTTCGGACGGATTGGAAGTCCATCCTACGGCGAATTCCGGAATCGTCACTTGCGGCATGGCTTTTGGATTGTGACAATGACGGCCCCCGAGTTCTATAGCCCTCCCGCCAATCCTCGCCCCGATTTCAGATTCGTTGCCTATGCTGCCGTCGCCTTGCAGAAACTTCCGCCGCCGCTTCATGAGTGAATATTCTCGGACGATTTTCGCTTGTCTGATCGTTTTCATTATTCCCGCAGTAAACGCATGGGCGGCTGAGTTGCTGTCGGCCGAATCGAATGTGGCCGATGTCATTGATCACTGTGTCCGCGAACAATTGGTGCAGAAAGGCGTCTCATTCGTGCAGCCAGCGGATCCGTTGACGCTGCTTCGTCGCACGACACTGGACCTTGCCGGTCGAATTCCAACGGCAAAAGAACGTGAATGGTATCTCAGCTTGCCGGAAACCGATCGACGTCGACAGATGGTGGATCGGCTGATGCAGTTGCCGGATTTTGATTTCCACCAGCGCAATTGGCTCGACGAAACTCTGCTGCCCAATCAGCCTTACAATGATGAGTTTCGAAATTATCTTCTGACAGCCGTACAGGCTCGTCGTTCCTGGGACACGATCTTTCGCGAAATCATGAAAGCAACTCCTTCAGATGGACCGGAAAAAGGTGTATCACATTTTCTGGGAAGCCGCGTCCGTCAACTGGATGACTTGACGAATGATACAGCCATCCTGTTTTTTGGCATCAACGTCAGTTGTGCAAAGTGCCACGATCATCCTCTGGTTTCGGATTGGAAACAGGATCACTTCTATGGCATGCAGACATTCTTCCAGCGGACGTATTCGACTCGGAAGGCAAATACAGTTGCTGAACGTCCGTTTGGCGAGGTTAAGTTTGCGACCGTTGCAGGTGAAAGCAAGACAGCAACGTTCATGTTTTTGACAGGCGAATCAATTCCCGATCGGACTCCACAGATGGAGGATGAAGAAAAAAAGAGGCTGGAAGAACGTGTTCGCAAACTGGAAAACGAGGACGCTGAAGCAGAAATCTTTGTGCCGGACTTTCGGCCTCGTGATGAACTTGTCGAACTCGCATTGCACGACAATAAGCATCACTTCTTTGCTCGCAACATCGTCAATCGCATCTGGGCCAGAATGTTGGGAACGGGGCTTGTCAGTCCGCTCGACCAAATGCACAGCGGCAATCCGCCGAGTCATCCGGAGCTTCTCGAATGGCTGACCAATGACTTGATCAGCCACGGCTACGATCTGCGACGCCTCATTCAGGGCATTGCGATGAGCGAAGCCTACGGACGGTCCAGCGAATGGACTTCTGAATCAGAACCGCCGGCCGATCAGACATTTGCCGTCGCTAAGTCGAAGCCTCTCACGCCAAGACAGCTTGCAGCCTCATTGCATGTTGCCGTGCAAAGTCCTGAACAATGGCCCGCGTTAGATCAGTCTGATGAATGGCTGAAACGCCGGACAGAACTGGAGAATCAAGCTAACGGATGGGTGCGTGAGTTCGAACAGCCTACGGAGAACTTTCAAATCGCTGTCGATGAAGCGTTATTCTTCAGTAACAACGACCGCATCCAGAGCGACCTGTTGCGGGATTCCAATGATCGGCTGCCCGGCTACCTGAAGAAGATTGACGATCGACAAAAGGTTATCGAACAACTCTGGTTGACGGTTTTGAATCGTTCGCCATGGATTGAAGATGTTGAATCGGCGAATGAATGGCTGGATCGAAATCCCGAAAAGAACGACGAATCCCGAATACAACTGATGTGGGCATTGCTCGCTGGCTCGGAGTTTCGATTTAATCATTGATTCATTATGCAGGATTGAACAAAGTGGATCTTGGCGAGGGGGGACGTGAGTCCCCTGATTGTGATTCAGACAAAAAGTTTCCATCAGGGCTTTGACATCCCCCGCTCGCCGATGGACTGTCCTGCAAATTCCAAAGGAACGCGACCTATGCATAATCAAATCCTCTCCCGACGAGGTTTCATGTCCAGCGGCACGTTTCGTGCTGCCGCAACAGCGGGCGTCATCGGCAGATTTTCTGCCGACATGGGACAGATCAACGTACTGCGATCCGAAGAAGTCGCCAGTGAATTGCGAAAACAGGATAAAAGAGTCATTCTGTTGTGGCTGGCCGGTGGTGCCAGTCAGTTCGAAACGTGGGACCCAAAGCCA
>JAYVNW010001224.1:0-9193 GCA_043758225.1 Candidatus Kuenenia sp.
GACGAACTCAACATCAGCCTCCAACGCCTTCCGTTGAGACGCCGCGCCTTCAGCAAAGCGATACTTTTGTGACAACTTGCGTCCGATCAAATGATCGACTTCTGGATTCGTCGGCGAGAACTTCAATGCCGCAGCACGCGATGTTTCAGCAGCCACCTCATCGTTGCGAAGACGCCAGATCACAGACTGCAGACTATGAGCTTCCGGGAGATTAGAATTCACCGTCAGCAATTGCTGAATCGTTTTCTCGGCCTGTTCATATTCTTCTCGATCAATCTGCTGCTCGGTAATTCGGAGCAGGGCAGGGGCATATTTGGAATTCAATTCCAGCGACTTCTTCAGGAACTCCGTCGACTTTTCAGCGTCGGATGTCTGATACGCTTCTGACAACAGGAAGTTGATGTCAGCCTGGTCCGGCATGGTTTTTTCAGCTGCCGTCAGCAACTCAGCGGCAAACGGCACGTCGCCTTTCTTCAGCGCCAGTCGCCCTGCGGCGAGGAATCCATCGGGCCGATTCGGATAATTCTTGCGAGCCCGTTCAAAGAAACCTTCCTGCACAGCCTTTGCGTCAGCTCCCAATGCGATGGCGATCTCGCCCAGCGCTACCAGATCATCAGCATCGGTGTATCTCCATGAAGCAGAACTGACCAGTTTTTCAGTCTCAACCAGAGCGGCAGCCGCCAGATCACGTTTCCCATTCGCCAAGGCGGATTTGTACTGCAGTAATCGCAGACGTACGCTCCAGGAATATCGTTCAATTCCCGCAGTAACCGTTTCCAGCGCTTCGGGATATTTCCCAAGAGCCAGCTCGCTATCGGCTTTCAGAATCGGCCATTCTTCGCCGTAGCTCTTGTTGGTAACCGCGTCCGTTGTTGCTTTCAGACAGTCTTCATATCGACCGGCGTACAACATTTGCTGGCACGAGGCGACGGTCTCGGCAGCCCGAACATCGCGAGACAGAAACAGCAACGCACAGAACACCAGCAAGACACGGACTGAGCGACAGATTTGCGGCGGCATCGAGCTAAACTTGTTCATACCCAAGGACTTCCGAGAACAGATGGCACAAGACATTTGGCTTAGCGAGACTCGAAAGGATAACAGGCCATGTCAGGCGTGAAAAGGATGTTGCGCAATCCGACCTGTCTCAGGTTGGAAACCCTCAGCGTCGCGTTACGCGACCACCGTCGCCGAAGAACAATTAGCGCCGGCATTGCCGCAACCCATTTCATTTCAGCCACGGTTAACAATCCGTCATGTCCACATCACGTAGGTTCACATCGGGCTCTTTTGTTCCGATGCTTCGTTGCTGACTTCCTCAGTGCTTTCCGTGTCCTCCGTGGCAACAAAAGAAACCGTAGTTTTCACCACGGTGAACACAGAGTTTACGGAGGAATCAGCCTACGCTTCTCCCAAAATCCAATCAAGATCGTCTCGTAACTGAAACCTGCCGTGAAGTCGTTGACTTTTGCCACGCTTACCGCCACCCTGTCGATTCTCCCGGCGGTCGGGCGGAGGCCTGCGGTTCGGGCTTTTGGCAACCGCAAGTCATCGATTGCAATCCGAATTCATTATGCTGTTTCGAATCACGAATCTGCGAACTCCGGTGGAACTGCCAGAACGCAGCCTTTCCGCTGAAATCGCTCGTCGACTGGAAATGCCCCTCGACGATCTTGCTTCGCTGAAAATCCTGAGAAAAAGTCTCGACGCTCGCACGCGTCACCGCATGGAGTTTGTGTATTCCCTGACGCTGTCTATCCCAGACGCCAAGGCTGATTCTCCGCCTTTCGCTGATGGCATGGACATCGCGCCGTGGACACCGCCGACGTTTGAAGATCCCGAGCCAGGATCAAATCCACTACCTCATCGGCCCGTCATCGTCGGATCAGGACCCGCAGGACTTCTCGCCGGATATTTTCTGGCATTACGCGGCTATCGACCGATCATCATCGAACGTGGTCAAGCCGTTCGTGAACGAGTCCCGGCGATTCGACTTTTTGATTCCGGCGGCGAACACGACAACGAAAACAATTATCTCTTCGGTGAAGGTGGAGCAGGGTGCTTCAGCGATGGCAAGCTGACGTGCCGCATCACGGGACCAGATGTCGATTGGGTACTGCAGAGCTTTGTCGATTGCGGTGGACGACCTTCCTTGGTCTATGAAAACAGACCACATCTGGGCAGTAACAAACTGCCTTTAATCTGCCGCAACTACCGTCGCAAGATTGAAGCACTCGGCGGTGAATACAAATTCGGCTGTCGCCTGGAAGGTTTAAGATTTCAAAACGGACAATTGCAGGGTCTGGAAACCTCTTCTGGATTTATTGAGTCCTCAGTTTGCGTTCTCGCCATCGGCCACAGCGCGCGAGACACTTACGAGATGCTGCTGAAGACCGGATTGCCGTTGAAACAAAAAGCGTTTCAACTTGGATTGCGGATCGAGCAGCCTCAGGAGATTGTCAATCAGAGAAAATATGGCGGCGATGATGACTATCTGCAGTTGCTCGGAGCAGCGGATTATTCACTGATCGCTAAAGGGCAGAAAGACCTGTTCACGTTCTGCATGTGCGCTGGCGGTATCGTAATTCCCAGCGTATCGGAACCGAACATGTACTGTTCCAACGGTATGAGCAATTCGCGTCATGACACGCCGTTCGCCAACAGCGGATTAGTTGTCACACTGGAACCGCACGAATTTGGCAGCAGTCATCCTTTGGCGGGCATGCATGTGCAGCGGCACTATGAATCACTGGCCTTCCAGATGACCGGCGGCAACTATGAAGCTCCGGTGCAGCGAGCTCAGGATTTTCTTGCAGTTCGAACGCCATCACCAACGGAGCAACTTCCATCGTCCTACGAACGCGGCACGCAAGCGCGAAATCTATCCGCCGTGTTGCCGCCGTCGATTTTGAAAGCGATGAAGGCCGGTTTGCCGATCATGGACACTCAATGGCGTGGCGATTTCCTTGAGGACGCTGTTCTCGTCGGCCCTGAAATGCGAGGCAGTTCTCCAGTCCGCATTGATCGTGATCCTGCGACATTTGAAATCCCATTGTTACCCGGCGTATATCCCATCGGCGAAGGCGCTGGATATGCTGGAGGCATCGTGACCGCCGCAGTTGACGGCCTTCGCGCCGCCCGAAAAATCATCGCCAAACATCGCTGTCCGGATGCGTAAACGACTTTTAAGTTTGCATGCCGATTTTTCTGGTTTGTCAGACAACATTCTGCCCGAAAGTCATCACTACAGGGTAGATGTGCATCCGTTGTCAGGCATCAGATCAAGGGGGTCAGCATGTTAAATTTCAATCCCAGAATATGGACCAGGGCAGCATTCGCAATTCAACAATTACGGATCAGACCTGCGATGATCTGCGGCTTCCTGATGGCTGGCGGAAGTTTCATTTATACGTCCTGCATTCTGCAAAGTCGCATTCCGCCAAATGATGATCGCGCAGATTTTGTTCAACGATTTTCGGGTGGCACACTGATGATTTCCGGTGGTGGAAAACTCCCGATGGAAATCCGAGAGCGTTTTATAGATCTTGCTGGCGGATGCGATGCACCAATCGTGGTCATTCCGTCGTGTCTCGCAGATCAAGTGCAGATCGATGCGATTCTTCAGAGTTGGCGCGACATCGGTGCAACACAAGTGCGGGTGCTTCAAGCAGCATCGAGAAAGGAAGCGAATCAGGCAAGTTTTGTATCCGCGCTGAACGAGGCGCGTGGCGTCTGGCTAGGAGGCGGACAGCAAAACCATTTCGCCAGGCTGTATGCTGAGACGGAAGTTGAGATGCGGCTGAAGCATGTTCTGGAACGTGGCGGAGTCGTCGGCGGAAGTTCAGCAGGAGCCGCCGTAATGACAAAGGTCATGATTGAACAGGGCGTTGAGACGGCTGAAGTTGGCACAGGTCTGGATCTTCTCCCCAATGCCGTCATCGACCAGCATTTCTTTCACCGCAATCGCCTCAATCGTTTGGCCGGAGTGCTCGATCAACATTCGGAACTCATGGGCTTTGGCATCGACGAAGGAACAGCATTGGTGGTGCAATTGCAACACGGTCGTCTCGGAGTACTCGGAGATTCCTATGTCTTCGCACGAGTCAAAAGTGAATCCGCGAAGCAACCGCGTTTTGCCATCATGAAACGTGGCGATCAGATCGACATCGCCGGCCTGAAAAACGGCGCCCTGATCGGTTCCTCGCAGATGCTGGATGAGATGCTGATGGAATGATCTATTCCGTCGTCTCATCCTCGGCCTTAGCTTAGTTCAAGTAGTCTATACTTCACAATTGTCAGGATCGACGTCAGACTATCGGCCAGTGTTTATAACTCTCTTTCGAAGATAAATGGTGCAATGAATGCTGGACGTGGGTTCTTTTCGAACATCAAGCTGTGGCGGAGTTGGCCGCAGAGCATTCCTGCCACTGGGCACCACTGTTCCGGCAGGTTTAATGTTCGGACCATCAGCTGTCTCTGCCGTCAATCGGCCGGTGCGGGCGAAATCTGTTATCTTTGTCTGGCTATGGGGTGCGCAAACGACATTTGGCCAAAGCTGTCTGCTCGCTCGACGCCTTGGGGAAACGGGTGTGCCGTACATTCACGTCAACTGGAGCGAGTATGTAGAATGCATGACACCCAACTGCGATTTCGGCTGGGACACGCACATCTATAACTTTGAACTTCTTCAGGATACTCACTGCCCGATTTTTGATCGTGCGTTTTCAGCACTGCTGGATGATCTTGAAAAACGTGGCTTGCTGGAGACAACTCTCGTTGTCGCGATGGGCGAATTCGGACGAACGCCGCGTATTACAAACCGCGCGGCACGCGACCATTGGCCTCGATGTTACTTCTCGCTATGGGCAGGTGGCGGAGTTCAGCCGGGCCGCACAATTGGCGAAAGTGATAAATACGCCGAAGATCCTGTGACGACAGCGATCACTCCATTAATGGTCGGAACAACCGTCTGCGAACGTGCCGGAATGAATACTCAGGCTCGTGCCGAAATGCGGGTGCTCGACGCCGAAACCGTGATTCAGGATTTGTTGTAATGCTGCAACTGTATCTGCAAGTTGTGGTCTTGCTTTCGTGTTCTGTGGCGATGGCACAGACGGCCGAGCCCCTTCGCCTTACATCCGATGGCCAATCCAAACGCGACCCGGTGTTCCTTAATCCGGAAGGAACGGAGTTGCTTTACGTTCTGTTGGAAAAACCAAATCAACTGCGGCTGATGAAGTTGACTCTTGCTGACCTTGCATCGTCACAACTGCATCCTTCGGAGATACGTTCTGAATTTGAACCTGCAGTCTCCGCCGACGGAAGTCACATCGCCTTCGTACAGAATCGGTGCAACCTGAGTCTCGCAATGGTGATTCACGATCAGACTCAGAAGCAAGTTGGCGAAGTCCCGCCGGGTGCTGGGTTTTCTGGCATGCACAGTCCGACATTTTCACCTGACGGTTCAACAATCTTCTTCAGTTACCTGGAAGACGGACGGCATCAAATCTATTCAGTCAACCTGCAAGGTCAGGATCGAAGAACAGTGATCGATTCACCCGGCGTTAACAACTGGCCAACGATATCGCCAGATAGCCGAAGCCTGGTTTTCAGTTCCACTCGCGATGATGACTATGAGATCTACACATCAAAACTTGACGGCACTAATCCTCATCGTTTGACGAATAGTCCAACACACGATCTGCGGCCTCGGTTCTCCCCCGACGGTTCCCGCATCGCATTCACCAGCAACCGCGATGGCAACTATGAAATCTATTTGATGACGGCCAACGGCGATCATGTCGCTCGCTTGACGAACAACCCGGAACTCGACGACTTCCCGCTATGGGCTCCCGATGGGAAAAGCCTGATCATAGCCACGTCGATCACGAACAACGCGTCGTTTAACTGCCTCGCAACCAAAGTCATCGTGACATGGAAGAACTGGCCGCAGCGTGATTCGTTTCTGGAATTGATTCGGCGGCATCTGGCACAGACACCAGTCCGTCCCGCATATTACCCCGGAGCTGTCGAGCGATTTCAGCGATTCTCCGGAACCAGTCAACAGCCGGATGAACGCGGCTGTCTGCCGTGGACTCTGTTGACAGGACAGTCCATCGTCGAACACCCCGAATTGTTTAAGGAGGAATCATTTGTCTGCGTTTGCGCAGAAACACAACTTGGCGGCGACACACCGGAACAGTTCCTTTCTGCAGCGACGGAATTTGTGAACGATCAATTGACTGGAACGCTCTGCGCCTCCGTCACAATTCCGCCCGGATTTCGTGCTCAACAAGCGACGACGTTTGAACGATGTCTTGCGCAGCTTCGTTACGGTTCCGTCTGTGTGAATCAGTGGTCAGGACTGGCCTATGGTTTGACGAGTCCACCATGGGGCGCATATCCTGGTGCGACAGTGAAAGATGTTCAAAGCGGCATCGGAAACGTACACAATACTTATTTGCTGGATCACGTTGAAAAGACCGTACTTGAAGGGCCATTGGTTAACTTTCCAAAGCCAATCTGGTTTCCTTCGCATCGAAACGCCGTTGATGTCGCAAAGCGGCTGATGCGTTTGTATCAAAATCCCTCGGTACTGCATTTGCCGGGGTTGTTCGCGGCTGCAATCTCCGGATAGGTTCTCCACTTGATCACTCAAGGACATACAATTGAAACCGACATTTTTCTGCCCTGTGATTTGCCTCGTCCTGACTTTCATATACGTTCCAGCCCCTCATTCTCTTGCTGAAGAGAATGGCAAGAATGCCACGGCAGGCACAGTGGGATCAACCAAGGTTGTGAAGCCCGGCGAGACGGCACAGTATGAATTGCAAGCCGCCTTGATCAATGCATCACCCGGCGATGTCATTGAACTTCAAGCCGGCACTTATCATTTCAACACGGAAATCAATGTCATCTGCGACAACGTCACCATCCGCGGTGTTGGGCGAGACAAAACTGTTTTGTCATTTCGAGACCAAGCCGCCGGAAGCAGTGGGATCGTCGCCACGGGGAATGCATTCGTAATTGAAAGCCTGGCCGTGGAAGACACTGTCGGTAACGCGATCAAAGTTCTGGGAGCACAGGACGTGACATTTCGAGATGTCCGAGTCGAATGGACGGATGGCCCCAAAGACACCGTGATTCTAAAAACAGCCATTCACTGATTTTGCCTAATCTCAATTTTTGACTTTTCGTCAACACCGCGCAGCAGTCTATTCAAGTCGTATCATCTCTCAACTCCGCAAGCAACGCCGCTTGATCAGCATTCAATTCTAGGTGATTTGCCCGTGCATAGGTCTCTGCTGCATCCATAACCTGAAGCGTCCAAGCGGAATCTCCCACATGGTCCATAAGTAGAAACGCAAGCACTTCAAATTCCAACAATATGTTCTGAGCCTCTTCGGCGAACTTCGGCAAATATTCCAAATCCACGCCAGCGCCGTTTGCACATTCCGGAAAAAACTTTGCCAACAGCGTTTGATGCAATCTGAGCTGCAGCCATTTCCATTCCGCCGATTCTCTAAACTGCCCGCGTGCCTCACACAAATAACTCCACCGATTCACAAGCTGTAGCGTATTGTAAGTTACGCATTCCTCTGACCTAATCCGTGAAATATCTGGTACGCTAACCGCTTCTTCAACGCGATCTGCCAAAATGCAAGCTGCATCAAAATCAGATTCATGCATACGATCCAGCATTTGATCGCACAACGTATCGAGTTCCTCGTTCATTCAATCTCCAATCTTGCTTGGAAATCACGTACCAAGGGGGACTTCGTACTTTAAGCAATAAGTAAATTGTCCCTTTAGCTCTCTTTCCGTTTGAAGTTAAGCGTAAATCGGTTGGCGAAATGGGAGGATTGAATTCGTGTTGGTCCGTCAATCCCAATTCTGATCGTCATCGTTCTTGTAGTCTTTCAGTTGTTCGACAATAAAGAATACTGATTCCTCAAACTGCGAGTGTGACAGTACCTCGACTTCCGGGTCTTTCTTCAGAGATTCATGCAACAACCAGAATTCATCTGTGGCTTCCTGGTGTCCCAGGGTAGCAGCAACTCGGAATGCCATCATGGCGTTTTCATCATTCTTTACGATTGCAGTGTCGGTTAACCAAAATAGACCAAGTCTCCAACAAACATCTGCCATCACGTTATTCTTCAGCCCATACTTCTTGTCTCGTGGAAGAAGATCGGCCAGGTGAGTTATCCCTTGTCGTGGTGCATGATAGGCAGAGTTCGGATCGAGTTCAAAAGTTGCCAAATCCAGTTGAGCAAGCGCATGAAGCCCTTCGTGCGCTGCTTTTGCCAGCAACGTCATCGATCGATCCAAGTCCGCTTCCACACATTTCCCTTCACGATAAATCACGGCCAGTTGATATAACGAGTCGCCGTCCCCATGCGAAGCAGCGAATTCCAGAGCCGCGAGTTTGTCAGCCTCATGTCCCCCCAGTTCCTAAAAGAGTTTAGCTAACACTGCTGCTGCATTCCAATTTCCGTTGGCGAAACTCAATTCAAAAAAATGAACTGCCTGATTCAGGTCCAAGGCAACACCAATTGCTCGCAGGTAGCAGAACCCGAGGTCATACGCAGCGTTTTCAGAACCCTTGTCTAAGTTTTTCCGGAACCACATGGGTTGCAGATCGACGATTTCTGGTTCATGGGTGTCATGCGAGAATTGTGATGCAAGGTAATCTTGGTCGATTAAATCATCACTGTTCATCGCATCCAGATAGTATTGACGAGCTTGATCGAGATCCTTATTACCGCCTATCCCAAATTCATGAACCCTCCCAAGCAGATACTTGGAATACGCCGAGTTGTTATGGGTATCGCACTTAAGCATCTCTATTCCGGTATCGATACTTTCGGGGGAGCCCGCTATTGATACGTCTGTCTGCTGCGAAATAATTGCTGCACGAATTCATAGCATTCACGATTCAATCCCCCAAAAACAGATGCGAAATTCGCAAGACCGTCCGGCATATGAACATGCCGAGCGGCTGAGTCGGTGGCGGCTGCCGGAGGCTTCAAGGCGTTTCTCCTCGTGTTCGAGCGTCCAAACCCGCGACCGCGCGGTTGAGATTGGCTCCCGTAACCCCATTATCCTACCAAACCGTTTCAGCAACAATTGAATTGAGATCTGTTTACCAGCGGTCATTTTCGATTGTCCTTGCTCAATGGACTGAATTTGT
>JAYVNW010001225.1:0-2426 GCA_043758225.1 Candidatus Kuenenia sp.
TCGGATGTTTGTGGCAAAAATGGATGAAACATGAGCCGCCTAATCGAAACGCAAATCTAAGCCAGCAGATTATTCGAGGCACTCGCATTGGTGTGAATGTGGTCGCGTACGCAACCGGTCGCGAGCCACCGGAGAAGCTTGACGACGTGGTCATTCAACGCAAAGCAGCGGCAGCGACGATTGAACGCGGTTTGCTGCAGATCGGTCAGCTTCGTCATAACGGTGGCTGGGATACAGCTCCGAAAGCGGTCAGGAATCTGCTTGTCGCACTGAACGAAACGGTCGGCGTGGCGGCGTCGACAAAGTCTGATGCAATTCCCATTACGCTGGAAGAAATGTCGCGGTTTCCTCTGGTCTATATGCACGGACGGCATCGTTTTCAACTGCCGCCAGCACAGCAGGAAGCGCTGCGGGATTATCTTGGTCGCGGCGGTGTGCTGCTCGCTGATTCGTGTTGCGGTTCCAGTCAGTTTGATCGAGGTTTTCGCGATCTGATGAAGCAACTCTATCCGGATAAGGAGTTGACTCAGATTCCTGCGGATCACGAATTATTCACAGAAGCGAACGGCCACGCGATCAAGGAGGTTCGACGGAGGCGATTGGTTCCGTCTGCCAGGAATGCCACGCTGGAGATTAAAGAAGAAGTGGGCCCTCCCTTTCTGGAAGGCATCGAAATTGACGGACGAGTCGCGATCATCTACAGCCGCTACGACATCAGCTGTGCGTTGGAGCATCAGGCGACTTTGTCGTGTGATGGATACGTCGAAGCCGATGCGGCGAAGCTGGCGATCAATGCCGTCCTTTATGCAATGCAGCAGCAGTTTTGAATCTGCCGAAGAGTTTGGAATGCAGCACACTTGCACGTAAAATACATAGGACGGATCTGCATAATTGCAGGACGGGACTCCAGTCCCGTCCTGATCAGAACCAGCCGCTAAACGTTGCGCCACAGAGAGTAGTGGCGTCAAAACGTTGTGCCGTTGGGTTGATCATGTCTGGGCGGGTCTGGAGATCCGTCCTGCGGCACGTTCTGCCGGTTCCGGTTCATAATTCACCAGTGGACACCACGTTCAACGTTCTCAATCAGCTGAGAAAAGTCTCGAACGCTGCTCAATCGCTGCGGAATGTTGTGCCGATTACGCTGTCTTTGACGATAAACAAATTATCAGCTGGGCTGCAACGACGGGTCTCAATCACAATCACTCTGTATTCAGCGAATCCAATATTTCATGGCAGCGTATCGCGAACATATCACTGTCAGTGGCATTCTGGGCGTGGCATACGCTACAGCGGCGGTGTTCTTGTTCAGCTACAGTCTGGTTCAGGCAACGATTGTTGCAGTTCTCACATGGGTCGCAGGAATGTTGCCGGACCTCGACTCCGAAAGCGGCCGTCCCGTCCGTGAATTGTCCGGAGTTGTCGCTGCATTTGCTCCTTTGATTTTGCTGCAGCACGCAGAGGCTGCTGGAGTTCGCGGTGATCGAGCGATGTTGTTTGCAATTGTCGCCTACGCACTTGTGAAATACGGCGGCGCATTTCTACTCGGGAAACTGACCGTTCACCGCGGCATGTTTCACAGCATTCCAGCGTTGCTAATCGCATCCGAAATCACGTTTCTGGGATACCACAGCGAGGAAATGCGGGTGCGAGTGTTAATGGCTATTGGCGTCGGCATCGGTTTTCTGTCGCATCTGGTACTGGACGAAATGTACAGCGTGCAATGGGACGGCATGAAGGTTCGCCTTGCGAAATCGGCAGGCACTGCGATGAAGTTTTTCGGACCTGAAGCCCTGCCCAACGGGGTCACAATGGGACTGCTGCTTTGTCTGAGCTATGCGACTCTTGTGGAGGCCGACATTGTTCACGATCCCAGCAAAATTCCGGCTCCGGAAGTAATTCACGTGACGTCAGACATGCAAGACGCGCCGATTTTCAGGATCGCCGAACAACCTCGCGACACTCAGTTTCAGTAGTCGCCGCATCGCCGGAATTTATATGGACTCGTTCATTCGCCGAGCAGTCGTTCGAGAGTCTCTGGAGAATGTCCAATGGCGAGCAGTGCGACTTCGATTGTATGGTTGTGGCGAGTGACCTTGTCTAGTGTAAAACCGCACCACCGCAGCTCGGCCGTGAGTAGGGCTAATCTGTTGTGTTTAGGATACTGTTTGTTTTCCATGTTTGCCACTTGGTTTCCCATGGTGGTGTCACAATATTGTTTCCATGCACATTTGAGGTCGCCCCCTCGTAGATCCGGACGTGCGCCGTTAACGTATCCATTTGCCGTCCTCGCTGATTAGGCTTGTCGGGCATACTCGTTCGAACATGACAGGTGCGTCATGATTCGTAAGCGTCCGGGGATCCCATGTGGTCTAGGGGGGCGGTCAGCGGCCCGCAGCATCCGCCTGGCGGAGGTTAGCGGCGGCGGC
>JAYVNW010001226.1:0-11052 GCA_043758225.1 Candidatus Kuenenia sp.
TTGTTTTTTCGCTTTGTCATCCCCGCCAGCAGCAGTTTCCTGTGTGGCAAGCTGAGACTTCAGCGTCGCAGCCGTCTGCTCCAGCTCACCAAGTTTTGCCACCGTCCCCTGGTAGTCCGACAGCGTGTTCACAAGCTTGTAAAGCCGAGCAAGTTCACCGACCGAGCTTTCAGCAAACGCTTTGTCGTCTCGCAGATGGCGATATCCGTAGATGATCATGCCAAACTGAGTGCCCCAGTCGCCGATGTGGTTGTCGCTTGTGACATGATGTCCAGCAAAACGCAGCGTCTTGCAGATCGCATCACCGATCACCGTGCTGCGCAGATGCCCGACGTGCATCGGCTTGGCGACGTTCGGCGAGGAGAAATCCACGACGACATTTCGCGGCGATGCTGTTGGCTGAACGCCCAGTCCATCATCGCCAGCGATCTGTGAAATCCGCTGTGCCAGAAAATCATCTCGCAGGCGGAGATTGATGAATCCGGGACCGGCAATTTCCGGCGCGTCGCACAGGTCGGTTATCTGCAGTCGATCGACGGCCATTTGAGCAATCTCACGCGGCGGCTTGCCAAGTTGCTTCGAAAGCGGCATGGCAAAATTCGCCTGAAAGTCACCGAACTTCGTGTCCTGAGCGGGACGAATCATGTCAAGCACGGGAGCAACATCGGTGACCATGTCGGACAGCGCGGCGGCAAAGCGGTCGCGGATTGTATTCAGCAGGTTCATTTGGGAAGTCGAGTTTTCGGTGTTCAGTTTTCAGTTTTCAGTGTTCAGATTGAAAATTTCAAATTTCAAATTTCAAATTTCAAATCCCGATGGGTCTTGTCACCAGCCGATGGACATATTGGCTTCGATGATTTTCTGGGCGTCGGTGAGATCAACGCCGGTATCGAGCATGTACAGTCGAATTGCGTGCAACTTGTCGCCTGATGCGCGAGCAAGGCAGTCGCGAGCAACGTCACAGGGACGTACTTTGCCTTCGAGCCCAAGCAGTCGTTTGGAAATCACCCAAATGTCTCGCGGGCGTTTGGTGATGCGCAGGACACGTTCTTCAGGGTAGTATTTCTGAGCCATGTGTTCAGCCTGTTCGAGGCTGCTGGCCCATCCGATCATAATGTGGGCTTCGGTTTCGATCTCAAAAAGTGGCATCGCAGAGTTTCCATGCGTGATTGTTAATTTGACGAATTTCGCGAAGGATAGCAAGGTCCCAAAGGTTTTCGAAGTATCCGGCGTTCTGAAGACCGCAGTGAAGTCGGTTCGCGTTGTGCGGCAAGCGGAGATGTGAATCCTATTACCTGAGGTGTACCGGATCAAACACGGAAAATCAGGGCACTTAGGGGGCACTTAGGTGCCACGCTCGCCGACCAAATTCCTCAGTCCACGCCATTCAATCTCGTTCCCGAAGAGTCGCTTTACCGGCAGCACTCGCAGCATCAGTATCAGCTTCTGGTTGCCGACTGTAGTGATAGCTGTCGTCCTGAGATGCGTAGTTTCTGGCCAGATTCCACGACTTCCAGCGGCCGGCAATGTGACCTCCAATCAGTCCGATGAAGTATCCCTGCGGAACAGGGCCTGAGATCGCGTTGCCAACATATGTTCCGTAGGCCGGATACAGGATTTCGTATGCTTCCCGTTGAGCCTCAAGATCACGATTGGCTGCGATGTAACTCAGCGCGTCATTGGTTGCGATGGCTTCCTGCGATAGCGGTGCGAATGGCAGCAAGTAGATGGCAGCGTATGTGCCTTTCCATGTTCGGCGAGCATAGTCTTTGGAATGTCCAGCTTCGTGCAATGCCAGCGCTGGAACGTTGGAATACAGGTGAATCGTGTTCGTAAACGGATTGAAGTGATCTTTGCCAAAAACTCGTCCGGGGAATATCGTTTCGCCCAATACGCTGATTGCGCCGAACGTGTATCGCCATCCCGCGCCGACGGATGTGTTCGCTCGCAGTCGCCCCCAGTCATCCAGCGGACGGTACTGATTGAGTCGCACTTTGACGGTCGAGAGTTCGTTATCCTGGAGGTAGGCTGCAATTTCCGCTTCCGTATGCGTGTCAATCCGATGGTTTTCAACTCGACGATTGAACAACGTGAGCTTCGCGCCAATGCCCCAGACCCAGCCCAGCGAATCAACAACGACGTTTGGTTTGCCGCGTTCGATCTGTGTTTGAGTTCGAGCGGCGAGTTCCGGCGAAGTGATATACCGCTGCGCTGATCCACATTTGTATGGCGTGGTGGCGCAGCCCGACAGCGTTAATAACCCTACGACCGCAACGATACAAATCCATTTAATGCAACGAATCGACCTGATCTGGTTGTGTGGCACGCGAATCTTCCATGAGTTGCGGATCTGGCTCAGTTGAGCAGTACTGAATGGTAGTCGATTACTCAAAATCACAGCAACGCGAGTTGCCACTACGAATCGGCTGACGTGGCAGGATAAAAACACTGCGAAGTCTGCGGTGAATTCCTTTGCCGTTGGTCGAACGACCGAGCTTTTGGCTCGCTCGGCACAAACTGGCTGCTCTTTCGACCACGGGCTCAACTGCTCATTCAGGATGGCGAGGTCTAATTCTGTCGGCCATTTCGAATCTGCTGTCGCAATTCTTCGAACTCTTCTGGCGTTAACTTCCCGTCATCGTTCTGATCGACACGATCAAACAGAAGGTCGAGAATGGCAGGGTTGTCCTTCAATCGAGGCACTCGATCTATCGCCTTCCCTGCTTCGACTTTGCTGACCATGTTGTCACCGTCCGCATCCAGCGCGGTAAACATCGCCGCACCTGCGCCAGTGCCGGAGCGCATCGTTGGTTTTTGTTCGCCAACAGGTGCGTACGTTTCGACGTAGCCAATCAACATCTCTTCGTAAGTTTGCGGGCCCCAGTGAACCAGCTTGGCGGGATCAGGATTCGCGGGATTGCCGTCGCTGTTATCGAACACGGCTGTCACTTTGACGCGGCTTCCTTTCGGAATCACTTTTGGCTCACGATATTCGTATCGCAGTTGCCAGTTGAAATCGTACCGAGGAATGTCCAGCAGCGTTTCGGTTTTGCCATCAGGCGTTGTCAGTTCAAAGTTGAACGCTTTGCCTCGCACATGCATGTGAGCCATATAGGCCATCACGTTGATATCGACGGGAACAGGCCGCGTGATGGTTTCGATATGATTGGCTTCGCCGGCCGAAATATTGAGATCAGGATCGGCCAACGGGATCGTCGTGACGACATATTTGGGTTCTGACTTCGCAAAGATCAGCCCCATCTTGAGTTGATCTTCAGTCGCCTGGCCGCTGGGTGTGTAGTGAATCTGAAAGGACACTGTTGCGCCGGCCGGAAGTTTTCTGGCAAAGCCATCGGGATACAATTGCCCTGCATTGCCTGGCACATAGGCCGCCCAATAGCCGCCGATACCTTCTTCACGGTCACGAATTCTGCCGGCGCCTTTTTCATGAACATTAACCAGCACATGATGCACGACACTGCGATCCGTCGGCAGGATTTCATATCCCTGCACCCATTTGTCTTCGGCCAGTGTCGTTTCAGTCGTCACAAATTGATAAGGCATTGTGCCAGTGGCTTTGATCGCGATCGGCTTAGGTAGCTGGACGACATAATCCGGCTTACCAAGCGTCCAATCATCGGCAAACGCTCGCGGAATGGGAGCGTCCGAAGCGTCGCCTTCTGTTCGGCTGCCTTTGATCCATGTCGTCATGTCGTTTTTATCTGCATCGGACAAAGAGCGATCATTTGCCCAGACGCTTGCATGTCCAGCTTCGGGCTTTGCCGCAAACCACGGCGGCATCGAGCCGCGTTCGATGACATCGCGAATCATCGGAGCGTGGGCGACAACGTCGGCATACGTATCTAATGCAAACGGACCAACGCCGCCGGTTCGATGACATTCAATGCAGTTCTGCTGCACGATGCGGGAAATACGGTTGTGATAGGTCGCTGCTGTCGTTGCAGAATCAGTTGACTCATGTTCCAGCGTACATCCCGGAGCTGCAGTTGCAGCAACTTCCGGTGTATTACCCCCCAGCAGCGAATCCAGCGCAGTCGCCAGGAAGGTGTGGCGCGGCGCGTCAAGAGCGTATCCTATGCCGTACTGATCATCAATGGCTCCGTGGTAAACCACAGTCCGCGCAGGATCGAGAACCAGCACGTCGGTTGTGGTCATCGCGCCAGCATGGCGCGCCAGATTCTCGTCGGCATCATGAACGTACAATGCTGCATCACCGAGCGACTTTGCGGCTGATTGCATGGCGTCGGCTTTGTCCGTTGGTACGCAGTTGACCGCAATGAACTGCACTCCCTGGGCTGAATATTTCGTAGCAAGTTCAACCAGCGTTGGCAGATACTTCTTGCTGAGCGGACAACTTGTGCTGGTCATCGCGACGACCACGAATTTGCGATCTTTGAATTCGCTCAGCGAGCGTTGCTTGCCATCCAGCTCTGAAAACGGCACATCGGCGATGTAACGTCCAACACCGTGATCCGCAGGTCGCAGAAGTTTGGCTCGCTGACGAAGATCTGGTGAAACCGAAGACGCTGGCGATGTTTCGGACGCGGAAGGAGACGGCTGTGCGACGGCTAATCGCAACAATCCCATGGCCACGCAGGGAATAAAAATGCAGACTATGGTCCACTTTGAAGATTGCCGAATACCCATCGCAAATAGATCCCGAAGTATTGTTGTTGAGGCACACGCAGTCAGACGGACGTTGAACACCCTCGAACGGATGGCGTCTCGCACATTCTAGCTGAAACGATCAAGGTTCTGGTAAGTCGAAACGTCTGGAGTCGATGCCAGTTCGTTGCGACTGCGTTTCCCTTTGAAAGTTTAGTCGAGGAATCACTGCATTCAGAAGATTGACTTCCGTTCACTGCTGCGAATTGTCACACTAATGAGCCCTTGCACTTGGTTTCCCGCCGCTTTTTCCTGCCATTTTTCACGGAATCTCCGATGCTTTGCTTTTGGGACCGAGATTTACGCTATCGTCGCCGTGACTTTCTGCAAGTCGGCGGGCTGGGATTGGGCGGACTGCAACTTGCGAATCTGATGCGGTCGAAAGCAGATGCGGCACCGTTTTCGTCGGCGATCGTCAAAGACAAGGCCGTCATTTTCCTGTTTCTCCATGGCGGTCCCAGCCAGACGGAGACTTTTGACCCCAAGATGACAGCTCCCGTCGGTATTCAAAGTGCAACGGGCGAAGTGCAGACGTCGATTCCCGGTATCACGTTTGGCGGCACGTTTCCACGGTTGTCGGCATTGGCTGACAAGGTTTCCATCGTTCGTTCTTTTGTCACAGGCGATGGCAATCACGACATCAAGCCGATCGTTTGTCGCGACACGCTGAACGCAAATCTTGGATCGTTGTACGCGCGAGTCGCCGGAACAAATCGACACGGCAGCGGCCTTCCCACCAATGTCGCGTTGTTCCCGAAAACTGTTGTCCAAAGCGCACAGCCAGATGTGAAACAATTTGGTGACTTCGCATCCGCTGGAAAACTCGGCAACGGCTACAAACCATTCGTCCCCGGCGCGCAAGGGGAAGCTCAGGACAATATGCGGCTGCAATTTGACAGATCTCGTTTGGATGATCGGCGTCATCTGTTGCAACAACTCGATTTAATCCGTCGCAACATGGATCAGACAGGTTCAGTTTCGGGACTCGACAGAATCCAGCAGCAGGCATTTGAAACAATTGTTGGTGGAGTTGCCGATGCGTTTGATCTGTCCAAAGAAGATCCCAAAACCATTGCACGCTATGACACGTGTTCCTTGCTGCGCCCGGACGACATCAATCGAAAATGGAATAACCACAAGAACTACGTGGATAACGTGCAGAGTCTTGGCAAGCTGTTGCTGTTGGCTCGCAGACTTTGCGAGGCTGGCTGTGGATTTGTCACGGTCACGACCAACTTTGTGTGGGACATGCATTCGGATGTCAACAACGCCGGTGTCGAAGAAGGCATGGGCTACATGGGAGTGCCTCTGGACCATGCTCTTTCCGCTTTTGTCGAAGACCTGTATCAACGTGGTCTCGACGACAAAATCATGCTGATTGCCTGCGGCGAAATGGGACGTACACCGCGAATCAACGCGCGGGGCGGACGCGATCACTGGGGCGTGCTGGCTCCGCTGTTGATCACCGGAGGTGGCTTAAACATGGGCCAGGTGATTGGTCAGTCGACTCGCGACGCAGGTGAAGCTGCTTCAACGCCGGTGAAGATTCCAAATCTGGTCTCAACAGTTCTGCATTCCGTATTCGATGCCGGCCAACTAAGACTGATGCCCGGAGTGCCACGTGAATTGACCCAACAATTGATCAATGCCGATCCGATTCCTGGGCTACTGAGAACTTAAACTTTCGATTCGCTTTGTCGGAACTCTGGAAACGAAAAGATCAGTGACTGTTCTGTTCACCGCGAGCTGGAGAGTTGCAAGTGATTTCGCAGCTATTGTCGCATTCGTCCTGGAAGTCCAGGTTTGTGCTTCCAACGACTTCACCCTTTCGGCCGCAGGCGAGTGTGAAGTAGTAAGTCTGATTAATAGCTCCGATGCCTGAGCCGAGGTCTTCCAATTCCTGATTGACGTTGTAAGACAGTTCTGTCATTCCGACGATCATGCCGAGGACGAGGATGGTTCCAACCAGAACCAGTTCCGCTGAAACTATAAAGCCGTTTTCGTCGTTCTTCAGTGCGTTCAAAATGTTCATTGCGATCTCTCCCGTTTCTTGTTTCTACACCTCGCGACGAGCACCCAGTTTCGATGAGTCTCATGCACTTTGTAGCCGGCTTCACTGTGAGGCTCGGTTGATGTTCAGGTGTAAAGCAGACACCGTGCCAATCGCCTTTGCGCGCAAAGACCCGAATATATTATTTCCGATAATTCGTGTCTTAAATTGTTTACTGGAAACAACTTATGCTGTTTTTTAATTTGCGTTCAGGGGTTTACGTTTTGTAAACCACTGTTTGGGCTGATGTTGCGATTTGGCAACGTCGCCGCTGTTTAGAAAAGGCGATTAAGAGCCCAAACAGCATCCGCATCAGGTCAAACATGCGATAGCAACACTCGGCAACATGTGGTGACCAGCGGCAACACTTTTCCGGCATCCACAGAATCGTACTTTTTGAGTTTTGGAGAATCGTGTTAAAGAGGACGATCGATGCCGTGCTGCTCGCCTGCGGGGACTTCTGCGTTAGATTTGCGAGGTTTGCAAGTATCAGCGACCGACGTCGAACACCAGCCGCTGAACACTTCTGCAAAGGTCCGCCTTGTTTAGGCCAGTGGGATACAGTTTGCCGTTCGATTTTGTAAACTTCGAGGTTTCGTTTGCAGACAACACTCTGACTCTTCTGTCGCGACATTCCCCAATGAATCGAAGGCTCAATTTTCTGATTTTTACATTGCTCGCCATTTCATCGCGCGGTGCATGGGCACAAAACGCAGTCTCGCAGACCGAAAACGATTTTTATAAACTCATCTCTGTCAGCACATCGCAGGCTCAAACGGATTCACGGGCGAAGACATGGAAACCAGCACCAGATGAATTGGCATTGGAAGTCAGTGGCATCGCGGTGCTTGATGATCATCGCGTGGGGGTTGCAATTCGCAAAGGGGAAGTCTGGATTCTGAATGGCGTGTATGACGATCCGCCTTCGAACGTCACCTATCATCGATTTGCCACGGCTCTGCACGAGCCGCTGGGATTGCTGTATCACAACGATTCACTGTACACCGTCCAACGCACGGAACTCACGCGTTTGCGAGACACAGACGACGACGATGTGGCAGATGAATACTTGACCGTCGCCAAAGGTTGGGGGGTGACTGGACATTATCATGAATATGCTTACGGACCGAAGCTGGATCGAGATGGCAATCTGTGGGTCACGCTGAACATTGGTCTGGGCCTGAAAGGCGATGAGCTCAAACACACGATTCACGAACCGACGCTCAACTATCGCCAGGGTCTGTGGCGTGGCTGGGGCATGAAAGTGACGCCAGGCGGCGAGTTGATACCGGTCTGTGCCGGCATGCGATCGCCGAGCGGTATTGGTGCGAATGCGTCGGGCGACATGTTCTATACCGATCAGCAAGGCAACTGGGTGGGCACGAATACGTTGCATCACATGCGCGACGGAGCATTCTTTCATCACGCCGAGGCATTGGCGTCGATGAGTCAGCCGGGCTCCACGATTCACGGCGTGAAGAGCGTCCCGGATGGAGTTCCATTTCCTGATGCCTTGAAATCGTTCCCGCAACTAGTCCCGCCAGCTGTGTGGTTTCCTTACAAAAAGATGGGGCAGTCCACGACCGACATCCTTTTGGATGCAAGTGACGGAAAGTTCGGACCTTTCGCCGGTCAGCTGTTTGTCGGCGAGTTTACTCAGGCGGGCATGAATCGCGTGTTTCTCGAAAAGATCGACGGTGAATATCAGGGCGCCTGCTTTCCGTTTCGCAGTGGTTTTGCGTCGGCTGTCTTACGGATGGCTCAGGGAACGGACGGCAGCATGTTTATGGGACTGACGAATCGCGGCTGGAGCAGTCTGGGGACGGCGTCGTACGGGCTCCAGCGATTGGTGTGGACGGGCAAAGTTCCTCTCGAGATCAAAGAAATGAAGGCTCAGCCTGATGGCTTTGAGTTGGTCTTCACAACGCCGGTGGATAAAAAGTCAGCCGCTGATCCAGCGTCATATACGATGAACAGTTACACGTATTTGTATCAATCATCCTACGGCAGCGATGAAATTCAGAAGCAGGATCTTGCCATCACACACGCAATCGTGTCGGACGACGGCTTGAGCGTGCGACTGAAGATCAACGGATTGCGAGAACTCTTCGTGCATGAACTTGCTGTTCCCGGCGTCCGCAGTATCGACGGCGAACCACTGCTGCATCCTTTTGCGTATTACACACTGAATCGAATTCCAGGCAAGTGAATGCATCATCCCCTGGTCCGAACTAAAGATGCCTGCATGCCACGCTAATAAACACCCATGCACAAGTTTTTTAGCACAATGGGTTTAACGGCGAGCGGGAGGCGCAGGCGAATTACAAAATCACTGACGCCTTCGTCGTGCCGTTAAGCAATGAAAATTCTGCAAGGATGCTTACTCCAACAAAAGCGTTTCAATTGGAGAGTTCTTCCTGTACAATTCCGGCTGAACAATGTGTCCGCGTGTCTGGCCAAAGATTCGAAATGTCCGTCACAACTCCGACAATTCCGTCAGCAAACGGTGAACCCGCCTGGGAAGCAGCGTACATGCTTCCCGTTCAGGGTTGCTGGCGCGAAGAGGATTTCCTGAAGTTTCATACCAACAAAATGGCAGAGCTTGTCGATGGTCGCCTGGAGATTCTGCCAATGCCCACGTGGCTCCATCAGTTAATTGTTGAGTTAATGTTTGACCAAATAAGGGACCACATACGCCACGAAAATGTCGGGGGCAAAGTTCTGATGGCACCTCTTCCCGCGCGATTGTTTCCAGGCACTATCCGCGAACCAGATTTGCTATATGTTCGTCAAGAGAATTGCCCAACGAATGTTCAGGGATACCCGGATAAAATCGATCTGGCAGTCGAGATCGTCAGCAGTGGTGCTGACGCACGCAAACGGGATTACATCGATAAGCGAACGGATTATGCGAAAGCCGGAGTCGCCGAATATTGGATCGTCGATCCGGAAGAACTGCTGGTCACTATACTCACACTCACGGGAACCGAATACCAGGTCGCGCAGGAATGTCATCCTGGCGATATAGCCAGCAGTCTGCTGCTGTACGGGCTTAGAGTTTCTGTTGACAAAATCTGGTCACTGGCGAACGATGACCGCAATTAAGCGAAGTCCCACAGACGGTGCACTGCAAAAACTTTCAATCCCATCACTGCCGCTCCTGCAGCCTGCTCGATAGTACCTATGATGCGACGCTGGAACAGAAGCAAGGCGTCCTGACTAAGTTATTCCCCGACGCGCTGATACACCCGTTCGTGCCATGTCGCGACGTCGCTGGCAGTCGCATCCGGGCGAAGCTGGCCGTAACCGGAACGTTCGAGCAGCCGCAACTGGGCTTTTATGACGATCAGCAGAAGATAGTCGCGATCGATGACTGTCCGCTGCATCATGCGCTGATCAATGAGTTCACTCAGCAATTGCCTGCGCTCATTCGCGAAGCAAAGTTGTCGCCGTACGACATGCAGACCGATCGCGGCGAACTCAAATTCGTGGTTCTCACCTGTTCGCCAACTCATCGGCAGTTAATGATTCAATTTGTATTGCGATCACGCGAAGCCGTCGATCGGATTCGAACTCATTGGCGGCGAATGGCGGATGTCGAAAAGCAAATCGTCGCCGTGATGTCGATCAATCTGCAACCCGCGCGATCTTCGACAATTACCGGCACGGAAGAGATTCTAATTTCAGAGCAGACAAACCTTCCGATTCGCTTCGCCGACACGGAACTGCTCTTCGGTCCTCAGAGTTTTCTTCAGACGAACTTCGAAGTGGCGGCGGCGTTGTATGCGGCCGCAGGTTCGATTATGCGTGATCAGGCGGCAGGAAATTTGCTCGATCTTTACTGCGGCGCGGGGGCGTTCTCCCTGACGGCTGGTGCCAATGCTCGTACTATCATTGGCATTGATGTGTCCGCCAATGCGATCGCCTGTGCGACGGAAGCGGCCACTAGAAACAGTCGAACCAATGTTCAGTTTCACTGTCGCAGTCTCGAAGCGATCACTGCCGACAGACTCGCGGAACGTAACTTTGATTCAATCATCTGCAACCCGCCTCGCCGAGGCCTTGATGCTGCAACAGTGGCGCTCATTCAATCGTTGCGGCCTCAGTTGCTGCTCTATTCCAGCTGCAACGCCGTAACACTGCAACGTGACATTCAGCGGCTGAGTCCGGACTATCATATCGAATCCATTCAGCCGTTTGATATGTTTCCGTTCACGCAGCACTTCGAAGTGCTGGCTGTGCTGAGCGGTAAAAGAGTTATCTCAACGAACACTCGCCCATAAATCTGCGGATTGACATACATCTGAAACTCGTAT
>JAYVNW010001227.1:0-9130 GCA_043758225.1 Candidatus Kuenenia sp.
ACACAGAAACTCATCCAGTCTATGGACCGGGCGAAGTTTCAACGCCTCAAGGTGGTGGTAGTGGTAGTGGCGGTGGTGCGAACTGCCAATATTAAAAGAACGCCTTTGTAGGACGGGTCTCGGGGCCCGTCCTGCCGTTTTGATTTCGGGGCGGGATTAGGTTCCCATCCCGTCATCGACAGTGATCTTTGACCGCGGGGGCGATTCGAAGCATCGGCTTCAATCGCCCTTGCTTCGTAATCGCTCACCTCTTCCGCGTCGATTGCTGCAACATCTTCGCAGCAACAGACAATCATGGAACTTGCCATGCGAACAATGTTCATACTCTTTTCCGTCATCCAAGCCGGACACTGGTTGCCGCTGTTCGCAATTGCGATCGGACTGAATTCGACTCTGCTTGCACAGCAAAACGAATACTTCCAGCCGCTGAACGAAAAGATGGCACCTGGATTTGTCGCCGACACCCTTGCTCGAGTTCGTCAATACGATCCAGCATGGCTGCAGCCAGTAAGTGTTGAACTGCCAACGGCTGGGACGGTTGCTGTTTTTAGCGGAACGTCAACTCCAAACGCAGTACTCGCTTCACCAGCACAGTTCTCCGTGAACGCGGGTCACATCTATCGCCTGCGAATTGCTGATATGCCGGAATTTCCCGGCGTAGAAGTGTATCCCTCCATCGAAATCCTGGACCGCCTGCACCCGCCACAGCAACGTGAATCGGACTATCCGATTCCTGTGGTGCTGACCGAAGCAGATATTCGAGAAGCAATTGACGGCCACATGGTGACTCGGGTTGTCTACCTGGAACAACCTCAACTAGCCGCATCGTTCGACCCGTTGCGTCGCGAAATTCCTCAGTCAGTCAACCCTGCAGACAACGCTCTTCAGGAAGCGGACAAGCTGGGTCGCCCCATGATCATTGTTCGAATTGGAGGCCGCACTCCATCAGGTTCTGATATGCCATATATGTACTTTGGCTCCGGCGGCGGCTTTGGTCTCGGCAATTCCGTTCCGGTGAACACAGGCGTTGTCAAAATGTCGGGCAAACGCGGACCAAAATCATCGCTGGCCAGCCGTTAGCAGGATCGGGTGATGCAGAGATCATTGTCCAGCTTGCTACTCTCCACGAACGCAAGAATGAAATACAGCAGGAACGCTCGAATGCTTTCAGCGAAACTCAAATCTTTCCGTCTGCTGATCCCTGGCCTGGCGACGGCAACGTTGATGCTGAATATTGGCTGCGGCGTGCTTCCTCATGCCCAGCAAAAACCTGATCACGTCTTTTCGTCTGCAATTCCGCAGAAAATCCGGGAACAGCATCCGGATCGTTCCTCAGCCCCGGTCGCAGCCGACTATCCAGACACGCTAACCTACAACACGAGCCCGGATCCATCCGACGGTGTCATTCGGATGAATGTGAAGCCGACCCTAATTGACGGCGATTTCTCAAAATCTGCGACGTTCGCTATCGATGCAACCGAGCCGGACTCTAATGTCGCTCGCAAACGATCGCTGAACCAGATTCAGCTTGTCAGCTTTCAGACCGAAGACAGCGAGTTGATCGATGAGCACGGCCCAAAGTTTATTCCCGCTGAGCCACGCCACGAATCAGTTCCTCCCGATCAACAGTCGAACCGCATGGACACGATTGCCGCGTCACCATACGCTGATTACTTCCCGGACGAATACATCTTCGACGGAGGCGATCGCAACGCACCATCCGGTTACGTCGATGGCCAGCGCAGTGGATTTGACTCAGAAGACACTGTCGCGAAATTCGTTGATCATACCGGTGAACCACGTACGTCGCCTTCAAATCGAGTTGCCGTGTATGCACCTCGATTTGGATCTGTGCGAACGGTAACAACTCTGGTCGCCGACACGAAAGTTGACAAAGCCGCTGGAGCCCGAGACACTCAGTCGGTTGGCAACATCAAGACTGGCAATGCAGCTCAGGAAAACGTGCACGACACAGTTCTGTCTGGCCTCGAATCACGCAATCGAGTTGACGGAATGGCATCGGCGACACCACCAATGCAGGCCCGACGAACAGATTCAATTGAAGCACAGCGCAAAGTCGATGAAGGCCACGAAGGTCGACAATACTCCAGTTCCGGTGCGATGCAGCGTAACCAGGCATTTGTGCTGCAGCAGCAAATTCAGAATGCGATTGCCTGGACTCGTGATGAATACCCAGTGCTGACAGCATCCACGGTCAGCGCATCAAAGATCAAAGCGACGCTCAAAGTTCAGCAGACAATCGGTCTGGAAGACGAGCGAAAGGCCAAAGGCGAGATTCATGTCGTCAAGCTTGCTGATCATGACATGGCTCAGTCTGGCGACACAATCACCTTCACGATCCGCTTTCAGAACACCGGCGACTTCGATGTCTACGACGTCAGCATTGTTGACAATCTGACACCACGGCTCAACTATCTGCCCGGCACCGCAAAGATCGACGGCGATCATCCGGGCGAAGTTGTCATTGAAGACAACGGCGAAGGCAGCAAGATCCTGACCTTCAATCTGGACAACGCCCTCAAAGGCCACGACGAAGGCGAAATCACCTTCGAAGCACGAGTGCGGTAGTCATGAATCCGGAGAGCGGCTGGGCGTTAGCCCTCCGTGTGCGATTTGCATTCTCCGAGACACGCATTTGCAGCGAAATCCCCAAGTGCCACCGTATCTCCAGCATTCTTCGAAACAGCTTTCCAGCTCATGCTTCGTCGGTTTCACCGAAGTCCTGGTCCCAATTCAACTCTCCCACGTCGATGTAGGTATCGCATTGAGGGCAGCGTTGCACGGTGCCGTTAAGTGCGTCGGGAAAAGTCGTAGTTTTCCCACATGCCTCGCACACAACCGGAAGTCCCTGCGTTTGTGCGCTCACATTCCTGCGTTCGTTTTGACGCTTTTCAAAACTGTCTATCAATTTCCCGGCCTCTGACACCAACGATTTGTCGATCCATACTTTCGGATCATGGAACTGGCTGATGGTACCGAACATCCACAGACTCGCTCCTGACTGATCTTCGACGGCGAACGCGGGGACGCCGTTGTCATTCAGCATATTCACGATCACGTGCGCTTCTAAATTCGTGGCTGCAGTATACACCGCAATCGGGTCTTTCAGATTCATAGTTCGTGTTGCCTTTGAGTTGAGACGTACGGCAAAAGAGAATTGTTGCCTATCCGAAAGGCGATCTGCTGGAGGTTCGTTGAACTCTTCCTTTAGTTGCTCCGCGTGTGGGTTGCATGGCGCGGAATCAATGCGACTCACGAAGCGAGACGTTTCGAATGTTACACCCTGAGTTCAGCCATGTCACGGGCAGCGGGATTTTCGGCAAAAAGATGTGCGGCAAAAAGATGAGGAGCTATTTTTCTGCCTCGAATGTCTTCCCTGTTACGGCGTCCTGTCGAAATGGTGCCAGCAGCGGATGCTTGGGCGTGGCTTTAACGTGGGCCGTTCATTTTTCGTAGTCGAATCGGCTAGCGCCTCACGCTCAATGGGGCTTTTCATTTCGGCGCGGACGGTGCAGACCCCAATCTCAGTTGGGCGTCGGGACCAGCCAAAATTGCTTTAACGCCGGGTTGAGTAGGGCGCTTCTTCGCAAGCGAACGCGACAAATCGAACCGTGCGGTGTGGCTTCATTGCTTGCAGCAAGCTGGTTGTTTCAATCAATACGGCGACGGCGGAACCATTGTCGTCTGCTCCCGGTGTTGTGGAGTTGGAATCGTAATGAGCACCGAGGATGACGACATCGTTGGGCGACTCTGTCCCGTGGATCGTCACGACAACGTCGTCGGTCGGCTCATCGTCGACAGGGAACGTTTCACGACTGACCGGCAAGCCGATCGCTTTTTAATTGAGCGTCGATTTAAGCGGCAGTTGCCGTCATTGTGTGAGGTTTGCCTGGCTGTCGAGGCCCGATGACCCCGGCCAGCATGTCGACATGGCGAAACAACAATTCCGCAAGTGGCGTTCGTGTTGGCTGAAGCTGTTCCATTTTGCGAAGTCCGAGTTTCGTGACGACCTGACTATTTTGACGTCAGGCCTACAGTGTTCGTCGCGAACACCTGAGTCCACGCGGTTGCAACAGAATGTGTCGGAAGCGGCGGATCAGCGGGCAGCGGATTCTCATACGACGATTCCTGAGCGGAGGCGGTACCTGCAAGAATCGAAACGAGTAGCGTGAATCGCATGAGAGATCTGCAAGAAGAGCCAATATGAAGAGAATTGTGACGACGCATCATGCGGGGGCAACCGCCGGTTGTTCAAGTGAGTCGGTAGGAAAATTGATGAGCGGACCTCGTCAGTGGCAAGCGAGATCGATTTCATTCGACGACCGACCGTAAGTAACCTATCCTGCGCGCCCACGATGTGGAAGGGCGACTGAATCTTACGGAGGTTGAAGTATTGTGGTGATCGCTGCCGTTGAAATCGAGAACGTCACAAAGACGTTTGATGATCTGATCGCCGTCAATCGAGTCAGCCTGAAAGTGCCTCGCGGCGAGACGCTGGGCTTGATCGGGCCCAACGGTGCTGGCAAAACGACTCTGCTGCGAATCATCTGCACTCTGGCGAGACCGGATGTGGGTGACGTTTAGATCGAAGGCAAGTCGGTCCGCGAAAATCCACGCGTCGCGAGAACTCACATGGGATTCATGCCGGCAGAATTCGGATGTCCGCGAAATCTGTCCATCGAAGAGTACCTCGACTACTTTGCTTGCATGTATGGTTTGTCTCCTGTCGAACGAGTTCAGCGAATTCGCGACGTCTGTGAACTCACGGATTTGAGCGGCCGCGAACACGTCATGGTCAAAGGCCTCTCCACAGGAAATCGTCAGAGACTGCTGCTCGCTAAGACGCTGCTGCATGATTCGTCGGTGCTGATTCTGGATGAACCGGCCAGCGGCCTGGACCCGAGGGCTCGCAACGAACTGCGAGCTATCATCAAGACGCTGGCGTCGATGGGAAAAGCGATCATCATCAGTTCGCACATTTTGCCAGATATCGAAGACATCAGTGATCGCATCGGAATCCTGGAAGCCGGTCGACTGGTTCTGGAAGGTGACCTTGCTACCCTGCGAGCTTCCACCGGGACGTCTCATCGCAACATTCGGCTCAAAATTCCGCAAGAGGAATTGGCTCGAGCGAGAGACATTCTGGCGAAGCTGACTGGGGTCACAAACTGCGATATTCGTGATCAAAACATCGTCATGACCAGCGATGAAGCGAACAGTAACTACATCCTTGCGGCACTCCTGCAGAACAACATCCGAGTCCTGCAGTTTGTCGAGAATGAAACGAATCTCGAGGACATCTTTATGCGGTCCACTGCGGGGAAAGTGACATGATCGCGGTGCGACGATTTTTTGCCCTCTTTAAGAACAGTCCGACGTATGGACGTGATCAGGCCAGCCTGATTTCCGGGTTCACCATCGGCTTTGCTGCTCTGGTGCTGAACGGGGCCATCCTGATGATGCTCCTTCCGCTGATGCTAAATCCGAACGATCGAGGCTTTCAGAGACTGACAGAGAATATCGAGTTCGGGCAACTGCTGGGCCTGATCCTGCTCGGCGGGGCAACTGCGTTTGCGACGCTGCTGGTCCCCATGCGCCTTGGGGGAGTGTTTATGGGGCCTCGCGTCGGGCGGTACTTTGATCAGATCGTATTGAGTGGTATCACGCCGCTTCGGTTTCTGATCGGCAAAGTCACTTCGCAGAATCTGTTTCTTGCCCTGATGCTGTTCCTGCTGCTTCCATGGTTTGTCCTGGTGCTGGCATTGGGTGGACTGCAGTGGCCCGTGTTTCTGGCCAACCTGTTTCTGCTGTGGCTCTACTGCATGATGATAGCACTGGTGATGCTGTGGTTGACGCTGTATGTCAACGAAGTACTGGCGATGATTGTTGTGCTGATTTGCGGTGCGTGGATGTGTGGACTGGGATGCGCGCCGATTCCGTTTCAGCCGTTTGTCTTCAGTCCGTTTCCTGCGTTGATGCACAGTGTGTACGCAGCCGCCGAGGCACTGCCGGATGAATATTTCCGAAGTTATTTCAGCACGTTTGTATCGTGTGCCGTTGCGATGTCCTGCGTAATCATCATCTCACTGATTGCGATTTCTGTGGGCCCGTTGTACGGCATCATCCGCGACAACAGCACGTTCGGCGAAGTGGTGCGAGCGGGCGACAGTAAGCGAAACCGTCGCTTTCGACTTCGGCTTCATATTCAACGTCCGTCTGAATTGGCCTTCTTTTACGAAAATCGCGGCGATACGTGGCGACGGTTCGAAGGCTTCCTGCGATGGGGCACCGCGTTTCTGGCAGTGCTGGTGGCGGCAGGTGGAGTTTGGGGGCTCTCCATCTTTGCTTTTGTCCGACAGATTACGTTGATGGCGGCCGCTGGACCAGTTGGTAACTGGTTTTTTGAGCCAATTCCAACGGTCAGCCATGTTATTCATGGAGTCACCATGGTGGTTGCCATCCTGCTGTTTTCACATGCACGAAACACGACCTATTTGCGAGTCCCGTTCGTGTTCGGATGGAAGGCGGAAGTTTCGAAGTTGGATTCGATTTGTTTTGTTCTCGTACTCTTATTGTCAACCGGCGTCGCCATAGGATTGCCGTTTTGGTTCGAAGCAAATGTCATCGCTTCATTATCAATACCGGCAGAGACTGCAATGACAGGGGGTTATCAGTCTTACATTAACCGGCTGAACTTTGTCTCCATCACGTGGAAAGGCATTCTCGTCCTGAACCTGGCGGCGATCACCGCTTATCTGATGCAGCGGCTAGTGTGTCTGTTGATGTGGATGAAGAGTATGTCCTTGTTTCTTGTTGCCGTTCTCTATGGCGGTCTTGTATGTGGGGTTCCGATCGCAATGGGAGTCTCTATGCGATCCGTCTATGAACTGCAGCAGTATCCGTTTTTGTTCGACAACGCACCGCGATTGATCATGGTTTCGCCGGCAATGGTGCTGATGGAAATGTACGGCGAACGCCCTCCTGATTTTCCACAGGAAATGTCGCGCGTGCCATTCGTTGTCATCCATGGCATGATCATTCTGATTTGCCTGTTTGCGATGCGCAACATCGGTCGAAAATTGAGGCTCGAGTACTTGACCGGCCCGACAAAGGAGAATCGCTGATGCTTTCGAATCTGCGGAATGATTTTTTGCGAACGCTGTTGGTGTTCGTTGCGATGCTGTGGCTTGGCACGGCTGGACACATGGTGACGATCGCTCATGGACAAGGACGCGACACGGACCAGCCAAAGCCAGACTTCCCGGGCCTCGATATTCAGGTCGATGTGGGTTGGGACGGCCGAATTGAAATGAATGCTCCCGTGCCAATTTCATTCCTGTTGTCAAATCAATCGGAGCAGGTGCTTGAGGGCCAGTTGATCCTACTCGATCCTTTTAAGAAGAAGGAAATCAATCTGGGAGATGTCTTCATCGGTCCAGGCAGCGTGCGACGGTTTTCGGCCGTGCAGGCTTTGACCGGCTGGAACGATTGCATAGCGATTTACACTGATGGGGGACGAAGTCTTCTGGACTCGCCCCGTGGCGTTGATCACGGGCAAAGACTTTTCCGAAGACGTGAACTTTCTGTTATTTGTCGACGACGGTGGCCGAGCACTGCAGTTGCCAAATCCTGAGCCGCCGACGACAAACGATTCCACCCCACCGAATGCTGTTCAAAATATGCCGACGATTCCTGGCAGGATGGACATCGATCCCTCACGCTTTACTCCAAAGTCGGGAACTGGACGCGCGGTGCAGCCGTTGTCGGTAAAGACATGGCAAATTCCACAGCATCCGGGACCGCTGACGGTGACTCAGGGAATTCTGTTTTCCGAATCCCTCAAGCCGGACGTGCTGAACGAACAGCAGTGGGACGCGATCGGTCGCTGGATCTGTTTGGGTGGCACGGTGTTCGTACATGATTCATCAGAAGACGTTCTCGATCGACTGAAGAAAGCCGCCCCGCTCGCTGTGCAGCCGCCAGTTCCCTGGGACGAACTGACTGTGCATCGATGCGGCGGAGGTTCAATCCGCGAATACAGCGGCAAGCTGTTTTCTGCGGACGATTCGACCACGATGCAAACCGTGCTCGCTGCTTCGGGAAAGCTATCGCGACAAAGTCTCCTGTCGGTTCTGGACGAAACGTCGAATGCGTATTGGCCGAGTTCCAATGCGGACAAAACGCGCTTGATGGTCATCGTCGTCTTTGTCACCTACATGCTTTTCTCCGGCGTAATTACGCTGCTGCTCTTTCGAACAAGCCGTCGCCGCGTCGCGATCTACATATGTTCGGTCGTTTTGATCGCCTGCCTCGCTGCTGTTGTTCTTGGCGGCGTGCTTCGTACAAGTCGCGGCGATCTGCATTGGCATTCTGTAACGCAAGCGGGGCCTGGCGGAGTGATTCAGGTTGCTGAAATCGATGTGCAGTCAGCCGGTGGACGCAACACCGGAATTGCCGTTTTGGGAAAGCAGACAGACCTGCAACTGCTTGTGACTCGAACCTTCGAGGACTGGAACTGAAGCTGAGATATCAGCCTGACGGCGTCGCACCAGAACAGATCATTAATTCGCTGGGTAGTTTTATGAGCGTGAGCGGACAATGGTCCATGGAAGCTTCCAACTTGCTGCCATTTGATCTGACGGAGTGTCGCCTGATGCTATCGGCTTGTCGCGCCGAGGTCACAACTGACAACCAGAACCGCAGGATGTATGGAATACCACCGACAGCAACGACTCTCACAGTTCGAATAGTCCCCGGAAATGCGAACATCATCCTTGAAAATTTGCCGGCCTCCGCATCGAAAACGTCAGCCATTGAGGGCGTCACGTTCTACGACACACAGGCGCAAACTCAGGGATACCGCATGAATAACGCGAGGATTATTGTTCCTCACGCAGCCTACAAAGGAGCGACGGCTGCCTGGTTCGTCGCACGCATTTCAAAATCGCCATTGCTGTCCATCGACGACAGAGAAAGTGACTTTGAACCGCTGAAAGAATCGCACTATTTCGTCCAGGAAATCTGCCCGGAACAACTGCCGACGGAATGGACCGGGCGGCACGAAGCCTGGCTGGACATGCAGTTGAAGTTCGCGAACGAACAAGTATTA
>JAYVNW010001228.1:0-1888 GCA_043758225.1 Candidatus Kuenenia sp.
TACCGCTGTCGATCGAGATTGATAACCTGAGTGATGAACCGATTGAAGCAACGGCAACATTGCGATCTGTTGCCGGAATGCTGCGCGAAACTGGCGGGACATCGATGCAGTCCGTCTTCCTGGGACCGCACTCGCGTCGCTGGGTTCAGTTCTATCCCTTCATCGCTGGGCAAACAACCAGCTGGCAATTTGAGCTCCGAACAGACGTTGGTACGATTCAGTTTGATCCAATTAAGCAACCTGAATCGTTACTCCAAGCAGATGCGTTGAATATGAAAGAAGACAGTCAGGCCCTGATTGCTGTTGTTTTGGATCGAGCGGGTGTCACGAATAAAATTCCCGGGACGGTCAAACATATGCCGGAGGAAATTTTTCCTCCTTATTCGACCGCAACCCATGGTCTGCATGCAATGTTTCTTGACCATGTGCCGGACTGGGAAACGCCACGGCAGGAGGCGATGTTGTCGTGGCTTAAAGCCGGCGGCAAGCTGCATTTAATGCGAGACCAGAATAACCAAACACTGCAGTTCTCCGGGATATTGGCGGCTTTGAACGATCCGTTTGATGAATTCTACGTAAGCAGCGGAAGTGTAACTCGTCACGATTTTCAGCGAGCCGGTCTCACTAAAGATGTGGTCGCCAGGGCCGTCCAGCCGCAGCAACTTTCGATTTCGGAACAGGACGAATTCACGCAGTTCGCAAAACAAAATGGCACATTTGGTAACGGTCAAAGTGTATCTGAAGATGATGACCTGTTTTCGGAACTGCGGCAGTTGACTCAACCTAAACACATGTGGGTGCTGATCTTTCTGCTTTCATTGTGTTACGTTGGTCTCATCTTTCCGGGTTGCTGGATTTTGTCTAAACAGCGAACACTACATTTTCTGGTCACCTATGGAACCATCGCAGGTTTGGCGTGCATCTTTAGTCTGATGTTTCTTTTTATCGGCCGTCGAGGTTATGGCGAAGCGACCTCGTTGCACTCGGTCGCAATCGCTCGCGCGGAAGATGACACTCATTGCAGTGTCATGCAGATGACTACACTGTTCGTGACAAGCGGCAATACATACTCCGTCAACGATAAAGATCACCAGACTCTGCTGGCCTCTGGTTCCAGTGAAGAAAACGTCGATGCCCGCATTGCCTCAGGGAACACGGCAAGTTTCGTCTCGCGAATTCCGCCGTACAGCAGTCAGACGATTCGCTCTCGCCGCAGAATAGAAACCGACAACTGGCAGCTTGCCGTAACGAGTTTAAGTCAGCAGCGTGATGACCTTAGCTCACTGACGATCGTTTTTGGAGAGAAGTTCCCCAACGCACCGGAAGTGAAATGCATGGTCATTCATGGTCGAAACATTTATCGAACAAAAGTCGACGCTACAAAACGACTGATTGAATTGGGTGGCGGCCGCGAGCCGCTGCATGCCTTTTGCCAGCACTCGTCCAACTACACAATGGGAGCCTCGATGCCGCAGTTGGTGGATGCTCCAGATGACCCGGATGCCGATCCGGTCGAGACGTGTTTCAAGAAGATGCTTCCGGATCTTGTGCGGCGTAGTCTCGTTGATGATTGTGCTCAGAACGTGAACAAATTTCGCCTGCCGGAGGATCGTATTCGATTGCTCGTTTATGCTCCGATGCTGGACAGTCAACACTTAGGTTTTACCGGCGACGCGCGTCGCTCAGGGCGAGTCCTGTATGTTCGTGATTTGATTTTGAATCCTGGTTCACAAAATGTTGATGTGGTGCCGGTTGAGAAACCAGAATAGTGCTGGCGTGGAGCAACGTCAGGGGAATCGCATGTCGCCAGTGTGTTTGGTCCAATCATTGCAATGTAATTCGCTTCGTCAAGAGGGGTGTTTTGTTCAGTAGAGTTTTGACGAAGGAG
>JAYVNW010001229.1:0-1525 GCA_043758225.1 Candidatus Kuenenia sp.
AACCTCCTCTGCGCCACGGCGGACGGATTGATTGTGTCGAACACATCTCCGGCGACGATCAGTACATCCGGCTTTTGCGACTGCATTTCTGCCAGCAGCCAATTCAAAAATCTGCTATGTTCATAGTCACGGTCATACCCACAAAACGACTGCCCCAGATGCCAGTCTGCGGTATGAAAAACTGTCAACATTATCTGCGCCTGACCTCTTTGTCGTTGTGATCGGTTAACAGCTGCACTATCGAGGTAGTTCAGGAAAATTAATCTTTCAGATGCTTATCAAAGAATTCGATTCGGGCGTTTTCGATCTTTTCTTTGACGTCCTTTGGAGATCCGCCAAAGCCATGATCTCCGCCATCGATTGTCATCAAAGTCGCATCAACATCGCAGGCCTTCAGTCGATCGATGATCCAAACAGCTTGTTCATGAGCGACATATTTGTCGTTCGTTCCGTGAATGCACAATGTAGGAGCTGCGTTTGGCGTCACCCAATACAGCGGACTGGCCTCAATATGGCGATGCCGTTCCTGTTCCAGGTTTCCGCCAAGAAATAATGGCAGAACCTCTGCAGCATCGACACTGGCATCATACGATTTTGTGAAATCGCTTGGCCCGTAGAAATTGACGACGCACTTCACGTCGCTTGAAAAGTCAGCATTGCCGCCGTCGCCTTCGAATTTGTCGACATCGCTGGTGACGGCAAGGAATTGAGCGAGATGACCACCGGCAGAACCACCAGTCGTTCCGATTCGATCGGGATCAATATCGTACTTTGCAGCGTTTGCTCGCATCCATCTTACCGCTGCTTTGACATCATGCACCGCTGCTGGAAACTGATACTTGGGAGCCAGGCGATACGTCACGGTCACCGCCACGTAACCATGTTGAGCCAACGTCGTACATAAGCCATCAAATCCTTCCCGTTTCCCCGCTCGAAAACCACCACCGTGAATACAAATGATCGCTGGAAATGGCCCCTTTCCAACAGTGGGTCTGGCCATATTCAACTGCAAGTGCTGGTCGTCTGGATTCGAATACTCGATCCCCTTCGCAAAGACCACACCCTCGGGAAGTTTTTCGTCAGCAGATGCTGAATTCGCTGAGCTGGAAAAGTCGGCTAGAATGAGCGAAGCAATGAATGAGGCATTGACGGCTTGGTAAAAAGATTTCATATGAGTTTCTTTCGTAGCGATGTAGGAAACAGCTGGCAGCGCTGCTGCCGTTGTTGATCATGGTAGTTGCTTCTTCATGTTCTCGGTGCCCTCCGTGGTGAGTAGCTCCAATCGCAGATTGCACGACGAAGCCCACGATTTATGACGATGGCTTCAACGCCAGCAGCTTGGCCAATGCCTCTGCAAACTGAGTCAGCGCCTCCTCGGACGGCAGATTGATCTTCAGCGACTTCTCACCCTTTTCATCGGTCTCAGCGGCTTCGGTGAGTTGCTGGCGAAGCTGCGTCACAGTTTCCGTGGACGGTGCAGTGCCGGTATCCGGTAACATTTGCGACAGGAAGCCAAATGCCGCAG
>JAYVNW010001230.1:0-10154 GCA_043758225.1 Candidatus Kuenenia sp.
ACATCAATATCTTCGTCTCGCGGAAGCGGAATCTTGGCTCCTTTGACGAGACCTCCAATGTAGAAGTATTCCTCGCGGCGCGGCACATAGACCACGTCGCCGTCATCGAGCTGCACATCAGACTGAGTAAACGGCAGTGCTTCACCGGGGCAACCTGTCAACGGAATTCGAACGACTTGGTTATCACTCTCCTGACCTTCGCCAAAGTCAGCAGTTCTGGCCTGCAACTCTTCGAGACATACCGCGTGAGGATCCTGCAGTCCACTGCGTTTGAAGATCCAGATTTCCCGGGCAGCATCGGTCCCCGGTAGACCACCCGTCACTGCCAATGCGTGCAACAGGTCATTTTCGTAGGCAGGCAGGTCGACGACTTCCGCAGAACCGCGATGAATGTGATCCACCTGCCCCGGCAGAACCAGTTGTACCGGAGTTGAAGGAGTATCGTCACGCAGCACAACAATTCGATGCACGCGCGCCGAAATCAGCGAGACCTGAACACGTTCTGTTTCTTCCTTCGTGACTTGTTTTTCCCGATACGCCTTTTTAATCAAACCTGTTGCTTCCGGCAGAGTGAGACCCGCCAGGTGCATGGTTCCGATCAGTGGAAGCTCGATGCCTCCAGTATGATCAACTTCGACCGGCACGCCGACTGTCGCGGCAACAACACTGCCGTTCGGCGGATAGTACCTTTGATTCACAGGCTGCGTACGCTGCAGTACCAGAGTTTCGTCCGTTCCGGGCGGGAAAACTCCGTACACGTAAATACTGAGTTGATCTCCAGCACCTATGACGTGAGCCGCTGGCTTTTCTTGCCCCAATGCCGTGAAAGGGAAAACCGTCTGACCTTCGCGAGGAGCGGTGCAGAGTTCGCGAGGAAGCCTATTGGCCGGAATCGACGTGTGGACATCAGTGATCGCATGGCATCCCATGGAGGATAGAAGCGTTGCAACTCCGATATTGCTTAAAAGAAACGCAGCCAGTTTACGGGAGAGAAATGAATTCTGCATGACTACCATCCTTGAATCAGTACCAGCCTGAAGAGCGATACTGTTAACACTTAATTGCCCGGAGATTCTGCCAGGAAAGTCGACGCGACAGCCATCATGCTGTCACTGAATTTGATTACGAGTGGTATGGGAAACAAACGGAGTTAGGAGCCCATGCCCTAAAAATCGCTTTCCGATGTAGGCTCTGCCGCGTTCAGCACCAAACGTTTTAACATTGATTCTCGCCCCGCATTGGCCTGCCTTCGAAGCTGTTCCTGATACTGTTGCACCAATCGCTGCTGAAGCGTGGAATTTGCTGCAGAAGTATTTTCAGAAGTCGCAGGTTCAGGATCCTTCTCGTACGCATCAGAAGACGACGGTGCCACTGAAGGTTTTTCTAACGCTGGTTCGCTCGGCTGTGGGTCTGTTGCAACTGGCCGCGACGGAGCCAAGGCCGCAGCATCTGCGGGAGCTTGATGCTCTTCAACTGGAGGATTCAATTGCGGCTCATCCATTGGAGGCGCTAGGTATTCATGGTCGCCCCGAAGATGTTCCATTGGAAAATCTAATGATTCGTCAAGGACTTCCGGACAGGAAACCGACTGAACCGGGCAGCAGCTCTGAGGCGGCAAATATGCCTGCAGGTAATGATGATCAGGTTGGCATTTCGCGTACGCCGCACCGTCCTGAAATCCTGAGTACCATTCGTCTCGGCGGCTGGGATCGTATTCACACAGTACTGGTGGCTTCCAGTATCTCTTGGGAGCAAACACGGGAGGGCAGCCCGCGCCTCCCGTCGCTACATCATAGAAACCCGCCTTCCAGCCACTGCTGTAGTCATGTGTGAAGCATCGACTTTGGCAACCATCGAATTCGCCCCAAGCCTGGTACGTTCGGATTTTTTGCCCAACTTCGTATTTGCAGTCACTGAGAGCGGTACAGCCTGATAGTAAGAGCGCAAATGCACTCAAGCGACTTCTGGAAACCACCGTGTTCCACATTGCAGAGACTCCTATTTCTCTAATGACCTACGGTACCGACATCGGTCATATGCGAACGGATTTGTGATTTCAACTTCATAAAGAGGATTCGATTTCAGCCTGCCAAATCCATCTGCACGCAAAACTGCTTCGACAGAATGAATCCATATGAGTCGCTGAACCGCCAGGACCGGCGCTGAGGCTAGAATCGGTCAATCGCTACACATAGTACTTTTGTGAGAATCTGCACTTTCGTCAGTCTTGGAATTTATACGTCTCGCGGTGCAGAATGAGGCTGAAAGTACCAAGCGGTTGTCCCCTCCCCCGCATTCGACTTTGCGACTTCAAAACTTATCCACGTAGGAGAGTTTTGCACCCAGCGAGCGGCAGGGCGTGAGCCCTCCGAGTTTTCTTATAGGACATGTCAGCAAACAAGGTTGTCAATTGGACGAGGCTTGATTCTGTTTGCCGCGAACCGAAATCCCGTCGGCGGAGCGACGGGCGTACAGTACACCCGTCGCTCCGCCGACGGGAAAGTTCTGCGCCGAGAACTTACGGGCATTCGGGATCGAGAAGTTGATTTTGGACAGGTACTTACCAAAGTAGACATCACTTTCTGAGTGATGCAGCCAGCAAAACGCTGGCAGGTGCGGTCGCGGATTCCTGTACGTCGTCCTTGCCGAGGAAGACTTTCGCCCCAAGGCGGACCACAAAAGCGGACATCCGCTCAACTGCTATGCGTTGCTATCCAACCAACGTGGAGCTGGCCGCAATTTGCAGCAAGCTGCACAGTCTTTCCGGCAGAAAGGAACTACAGAAGCTCACCCTCCAATATCTGCACGAGCTCAAATTATATACGCTCGTACACTTAGCTTCGTAATTGTGCGCCAATTCTCGGCATTCATAATAATTTTTGCGGCAGGTTGAGTTTTGAGCACCAGGAAGAGCTTCTGAACCAGAGAATTTCGGCGGTCTGCGCCATGATTTTCGTTTCTCTCCGTTGAAGGGATGCATATCGTGCATCACAGAAACGACATGCGCTCCAAGTTCTACAGCCATTTGATTTTCGACAGGAAAAACCGTGACGCAATTGTCGAAACAATCACAATTGATACAGCCGCTCATCTCGATGGATGCAATTTCTTCACTCGAGCATGTCATTCCCTTTGCGGGGAAAGATGCTGAGAAGTCGAACCACCTGCTCTCAAGAGCAGAATCGGTTTCGCGGTATCGTCAGGTGGTACTCACGTCCATGCCACTGGTTGCAGCCGACTTCCTGGCGATTGCAGCGTCGTATCTTGTTGCGACTCTCTGCACCAATCTCCTGATTGGAGCAAGCTACTACCCAGGAATCTGGCATAATTTATTGGCAGTGTGCCTGGGACATTTGATGATTGGGAGGTTCCTCGGATTGTTCCCGGGATCCGGTCTAAATCCAGTTTGCGAACTCCGAAACCAAGTCTATTCGATCGGAGCTGCGTTTGTTTTTCTCATTGCGCTCAATGGTCTCGTTGGCGAAGTCACACTCAACGAAGTGCTTTCAATCTCGATTGCTTTTCCAATGTGCCTGCTGATTGCTCCTCCTGCCCGATTTTGCATTCGCAAAATTATGGCTCCAGTTAAATGGTGGGGCGAAAAAGTTATCGTACTTGGAAACTTCCAGCAGGTCGTTTCGATCTACGAGTTTCTAAATCGAATGCCGCAGCGAGGCCTCAAGCCAATAGGAATTGTTGACGACAATCCAAGTAACTACTGGAACATGGATGTACAGAGTCGCATTGAGTTTCTGGGAACACCAAACGAACTCGTTCCTCTGTGCCGCAAGACAAAATGCCATTGGGTGATCGCAGCGTTAGCCAATATCGATGAAGACAAAGCGAAGGAGATACTGGCAAATGGAAGCCTGATTCCAAACTTTGTAGTTTTGTACACAAGCCATACGATTCCATCGATGTGGGCGGAATCGTTTGACGTTGCAGGCCTGACCGGTGTGCACATTCGCGATCGACTGTTGTTTCCAATGCAGCGGTTGTTAAAACGATTGAGCGATATTGCGTTATCATCGATTCTGCTGGTACTAACCAGTCCCCTGCTGCTAGTCATTGCGCTCTGGGTGAGACTCAAATCGCCAGGGCCAATCGTGTACTGCCACAAAGGAAGAATTGGCCGAGGAGGCCGCGCATTTGGAGCATTGAAGTTTCGAACGATGGTCTTGAATGCGGAAGAAGCTCTTCAGAAGCACCTGGATGAAAATCCCGAGGCAAGGGTGGAATGGCGGCGTGATCTGAAATTAAAAAAAGACCCCCGAATCATTCCGGGGATTGGCGCATTCCTGCGACGGACGAGCCTCGATGAACTGCCCCAACTTTGGAATGTGCTGATTGGAGACATGAGTCTAGTGGGGCCGCGGCCGATCTACACGGCGATTGAGGTCGAGAAGTTTAGGGATGGCTACCCTTTGTATCTTCGCGTTCGACCGGGACTCACAGGGCTTTGGCAGGTCACGGGCCGCAATCACACGACCTACGAGGACCGCGTGCGACTCGACACCTACTACGTCCGGAACTGGTCCCTTTGGCTGGACTACTTCATTCTGTTGCGCACTGTTCGCACGGTCTTGTTTCGCGAAGGCAGTTACTGAATCTGGGGTCCTCGAACCCATCTGTTTGAATTGTAATGGGATTGTCAGAAATTTTTGTTCCATTCTCATTAACGAGCATTCTGTGATTCGTTCCCTAAAGGAATCCTCTCGTAAGAAACTCCTCTTAGCGTTTGGAGCTCATTCGCTGACAAACGTAGTTACGATTACGGATCGCATGCTGCTCGTGCCAGTGATGCTCTTCTTCTGGGGTGCCGAAGTCTTTGGCGCTTGGACGATTATCCGATCAATACCGGCATATCTTTCCATTAGTGAAATGGGCTTTGCATCCGCCGCCGGTAATTTAATGACAGCGTCTGTAATCGAAAAAGATTTTTCTAACGCCAGAAATGTTTACTGGTCCACTAGCGCCCTAATCAACGGCATCACCGTAACATGCTTAATTCTCACAGCGACGCTTGTCCTGCTAGTACCACTGCCCAGTCTGTTTAACTGCAATCGCGTTTCTGCGGAGATGTTCGGAGGATGCGTTTTTTTAATGTCGATCTACACAATGGCATTGTTTCGCGCACAACTTATTTATTCGCTTGCCCGATCTATCGGACGACACGCGGCGGTCACGTATCAAATTGAGCTTACAAGATTGCTCGAAATAGCGAGTTGTGTCGTGTCAATGGCGATGGGGGGCGGCCTGCTGGAGGCTTCCCTGGCATTTGTTTTGGTTCGACTTGGAGGAACGGTCTTAATTCAACGATCCCTAATCTCACAGATTTCCTGGCTGCAGTCTAGGACGAGTTGTGATCGGCAACTAATTTGGCGGATGCTTAAACCAGCGTCAGGATTCGCTTCCGTACCCATCTCTCAGGCTTTTCAGCTCCAAGGTGTGACCTTGGTTTTGGCAACAATGTTAACACCCTCGATGGTTGCGGCCTATACCTCAATGCGAGTTTTGGCTCGCCTCCCCATATTGGTAGGACTTACGTTCAGCCGCACTGCGTGGCCGGAAATGTGTGTGGCAATTGCCAAGAATGATCTTGGACTCCTTAAGAAACTTCACCGTAGACTCTGCTATATATGTGTTGTTACGAATCTTATCGCGGTTCTGACACTTGCCGTTACTGGCCACGCATTATTTGAATTTTGGACATCATCGAGACTCCAGTTTGAGCCATTAACGTTCTTCTTGCTTTGCGTTGGAGGTGCGGCGACGGCGTTTGCTACGGCCGCCATGGCAATTCTCAATGCGGGCAATGCACATGGAAGACTAGCCGCATTGTGGGCCTCTTCCTCTGTGCTGTCTCTAATTCTTTGCATTGCCTTTCGGCAAGCATTCAATGATTTAGGAATTACTTTGATTATTTTGGCTTTTGATCTGCTTATCTGCATTTTTGTAGTTCTTGCCTCGAACAGCTATCTCTCCGGGGTCAATTACCGCAATGGACTCGAAGCTTAACGGGACAAGTTTCAACAATCACACAGGCTGCATATAAGCTTCAGACTTTAGGTGCCGCGTGTTTTCATGGCGTAAAGTGAATCAATCTAATAAACGGATGACTCTCCTTCCATCAAAATTGGCGGATTTAATGACTGTAAACAGTCCGACGCAAGGCAGAGACGCTAAGAAACCGGGGCGACTGACGGCCTACCCGTTAACACGACAACAAGCACGGAAATATCGTTCAAATGCTGAGTTCCAATTCCTTTCGAGAGCGTGAAGCACTCCTCGTCATATCGGGCATAGTGCTCTTGGCAGCATCTCCCGTTGGCGTCCTCATCGGCGGCACAGCAGTGAGATATGGCATATTAGCTACGGGGTTTGGGCTGCTTTTTTGGGCATCAGTCTGCAGATACTATTTCAGCGGCATTGCTGCTCGGGAGTTTCCGGTTCTCCTGGGAATAATCGTTGTGGTAGAGTCAATTAATGCAATCAATCTGGCCGATCCTCTGAACCTACGCTTGGCAGTGTTCCGCTGGATTTGCTACGGAATGACTGAGCTTGGCATGATGCTTGGAGCCTTCAGAACGGGTTCGTCGCAATCGCCGTCTAACCGATGCTCTGTGATTCCTCTGATAATAACCATTGTTTCGGTCTTGTGGATTGTCCGAGCCAGCACCTCTGATACTTCCGTACGCTTTCATGGGGACACGGACGAACTATCCCCAGTTGGGGTCGGCTACACATTTGGGCTGCTTGCGACTGTGTCCTTGGGATTTGTTCTGACCGAAGTGCGACCACAGATCATACTTTTACATTTCGCAGCAATGGCGCTGGCGATGACAGCACAGATCTCAACTGGGTCGCGCGGTTCAATGGTCGCATTCGCCGTCGTCTTTTGTTTCGGGAGCATTGTGAAGACGATTTCTGCAGTGAATGTCTTGCGTTTTTTGGCAGTGTTATTGTTGGCAAGCTGCGCGTTATATATCGCACGCGAACGAGTGCCTTACTTTCGAGACCAAGCAGACTTTATTGCCTCACGGTTTGATTTTGCAACCACAGGGCGACTTGATGATGCGATTCTCGAAAGGGTTGCACTAAGGGATTACTACTATGAAACAATCGACCACTGGATCATGTTTGGATACCGCAGTTACGAATATCGTTATCCACACAATCTTTTCTTCGAACTTGCAGTCCGATTCGGTTTCTTTGGAATCCTTTTGAGCGTTGCGATTTTTTCACTATCGATTAGAGCAGTTGTTTTGGCGAGAATTGTTTACGGCGATATTGTCGGACTTATAATCCTTTTAACAGGCCTATTCACTCTGATCGTCGCGCAGTTTAATATGATGCTCGAGTTTGAACGATGCCTTTGGCTGTTTCTTGGGTACTGGTGGGCAAAGTTGAATCACACCACGCCTAGCTCTTATACGGTTACAGCAACTGTGACTGAGTCAGTAGAGCGTGCACCTTTAATATGAAGAAATCTAATGGAGGTAAAATGAAGGCATTTATTAGAAAAATACCGTTTCTCCATTCAGTCGCACGCCAATCACGGGCAGCTTATGGAAGGTATCGCCTTAGTAAAGTGCGCAGACTTAGGCCCTTAAAGCTAGTTGTTGGAGCTTCCGGTGTCTGCGAACGTGATTGGGTCGCAACCGATGTGCAGTATTTGAATTTGTTGAAGCCCGAGCAATGGGATAGGTATTTCGATAGGAATTCGGTGAGTGCAATCCTCGCTGAACATGTTTGGGAGCATCTTGATGTTGAGGACGGACGGAAGGCGGCGCGATGCTGTTTTGAATTCCTGAGCCCAGGAGGCTACTTAAGAGTTGCTGTACCTGACGGCTTTCATCCAGACCCTGAATATATTGGCTCGGTCAAGCCTGGGGGCACGGGAATAGGTTCTGACGATCATAAGGTCCTTTATACAATTGATACCCTGACTAGTGTTTTCGAGAGCGTTGGCTTTCGTGTTGAGCCCCTCGAGTACTTTGATGCAAAGGCCGAGTTTCATTATTCGGACTGGAGCCCGGCACAAGGTATGGTGTATCGCTCTCGCCGGTTCGATAAAAGAAATTGTGATCCGCACCTGAAATACACGTCTTTGATTTTAGATGTTATCAAAGTTGGCGGCGATGTCTGACCTGCTAGTTTTAGATTGAACGAATATTGCTAAGCGATCTATATTCTCCGTCCCAGAGCAAATTCGACATGACACATCCGATTGCATTCTTCGCATATAAGCGATATGAACATACGCATAAGGCGTTGAATGCGCTACAGAATAATATTGGATTTGATCCGTCGCTTCTCCACATTTTTTGCGACGGTGCCCGAAAATCGGAGGATGTTCCGCTGGTTGAGGAAACCAGAAGAATTATCAGGGAGACCGTGTCCAGTGAGTCGACGATTGTGTTTCGAAATGAAAACTGGGGACTATCAAAATCTATCATCGCAGGAACGGACGCGCTAACGAAACAGTTTGGGACGGTGATTGTTCTCGAAGATGACCTTATCAGCAGTCCGCAATTCTTATCATATATGACTCGAGGCTTAGATCTGTATTCCCGGAACGAACAGGTGATGCAGATCTCGGGACATATGTTTCCAACAACTATACCATCAAGAGATGACGCAGTCTTTCTTCCTTTCCCCACTTCGTGGGGCTGGGCAACCTGGAAAAGGGCTTGGAACCATTTCGACCCTGAGATGAATAATCTGCGATTGCTGGAAGAGAACGCGAAGCTTCGGCAGCAATTTGACCTCAATGGAAGTTTCCCTTATTACAAGATGGCTTGTAGTCAACGGCGCGGAAAAATTGACTCATGGGCCATTCGTTGGTACCTCAGCATGTTTTTCAATAGTGGTATCGTGCTGTATCCAAAACATACGTTAATTTCCAACACTGGTTTTGATGGCACCGGTATTCATTGCCCATCGATCCACGAGACACAGGACTTAAATGATTCAGTGTGTGAGCAGTTCCCTGACGTCAAGATCGATCTGAAGGTACAAGAAGCGGTTTTCGGGCATCTGAAGCAACGGTCGAGGCTTTCCTATAAGTTGTTCACGCGACTTCGGGCAAAGGTTTTTGGACCATAGAAACCATTGCAGACTTAAGGAGCGATTGAATCGACACCGTTTTTTAAACCCATTGCGAATTTTTAAAGATGCGAGATTCCCTGAAGAATAAAATTGCGAAGGCATTGTTATGGCGACACACAGCGGTACGCATTCACCCTACGGCAAAGATCTCTATCCGAACAGCGCTTTGGCTTCCTCGGTCCGCGAAGGTGACTATCGGTCCGATGACCGAATGTAACGCTGTTCTTCTGTTTGATCGTCCGGAAGCAGAGATCACCATTGGGGGCCGTTGTTTTATTGGCAAATCTACAATAGTTTCTGCCGCTCGCGTTTCAATCGGCGATGACGTGATGCTTTCGTGGGGGATAACTATTATTGATCACGATTCTCACAGCCTTGAATTTAGTAAGCGGGCTGATGATGTTGTGGAATGGAGACAAGGGAGAAAAAATTGGGAGCATGTGGCAATTTCTCCTGTGACCATACAAAACAAGGTCTGGATAGGTTTCGGTGCTACGATTTTAAAGGGGATTACTATAGGTGAGGGGGCCATTGTTGGAGCGCAGGCAGTAGTTACGCATGACGTCTTGCAGTGGTCCGTTGTCGGTGGAAATCCCGCAAAGTTGATCCGCCAGCAAGTCGTCACAGATCCTCCAAACGATGCGAGAAGAAATCATGGCTGAGAAAGGAAAATGGGAAGACGCAGTTGCATGGTTAAGGGCGCAGCCCGATCGACAGGAGTTTGTGCGAGCGTGCTACTATGACCTTCCAGTCTCGGTAGCCGTAGCGCGTTACGAATCCAGTGAGGAATGGCAAGAGGCGTTAAAGCTACTTCCCCCGATGGCAGGGCGATCCCTGGATATCGGTGCCGGAAATGGAATAGTGAGCTTTGCTCTCGCAAAAGCAGGCTGGGACGTCACGGCTTTAGAGCCCGACCCCAGTGACGTTGTTGGTGCAGGTGCCATCAGGAAACTTTCGGAGAATTCCGTTTTAAGTATTCGCGTCATTCAGGAGTTCGGAGAAAAGATGCCATTTGGCGATGATGAGTTCAATCTTGTTTATGC
>JAYVNW010001231.1:0-1759 GCA_043758225.1 Candidatus Kuenenia sp.
CGGCAGACGATGTCCGTTGCCGTGTAGCCTTCCGGATGGCCAACATGCAGACCACTCCCCGATGGATAAGGGAACATGTCCAGCACATACATTTTGGGCTTGTTCGCTGCGTCGCCGGTGGGAACAATGTCCTCCGTGCGGAACGTCTGATTCATTTCCCAATATTGCTGCCAACGGGCTTCAATGCGTTTGGCGTCGTAACGAGGCATGTGGTGTTTTCGTTTTTAAATTCCGCAGGATGGTTAGAACTCGTGGTCCGCAGTTCATTCATTGACGCCGCAGTTTATTCTACCGCGGCCCCAATTCAACGTGGTCGAATCCGGGGGCCGCTGCAGATCCCGATTGTGCGACATTCTTGGCCGTATCTTCTCACACAACTGCCGTCGATGAAACCTCCCCCGCAATGTGATAGGCTGACAACTTGAAAGCATTTCTGCAGGAAGGGACTCCAGTCCCGTCCTGATCTTGGTCATTCTGGACGGGTCCGGAGACCCGTCCTGCGAGCAATTGAGAATCACAAAGCACTGCCCATGTCCCACGACATTTATGAAAATCCGCTGATCACTCGGTACGCATCCCGCGAAATGGCCACCATCTGGTCGGCCCAAAAAAAACATTCGACCTGGCGGCGATTGTGGATCGCCTTGGCAGAATGTCAGCAGAAGCTCGGCCTGAACATCACGGATCGACAACTGACCGAAATGCGGGCCAACATCGACAACATCGACTTCGACGCCGCTAACCGTTATGAACGAGAACTACGACACGACGTGATGGCCCATGTTCACGCATGGGGTGATCAGGTTCCCAACGCGAGGCCAATCGTTCATCTCGGCGCCACCAGCTGCTTCGTCACCGACAATTCAGAACTAATTCAGATCAAGGAAAGTCTGATTCTGATTCGTCGTCGCCTGGTTCAGGTCATCGACCAATTGGCAACATTCGCCGCGAAGTACCGCAACCTGCCATGCCTGGGATTTACGCACCTTCAGCCCGCTCAGCCGACAACAGTCGGCAAGCGAGCTACATTGTGGTGCTGGGATCTGTTGCTGGATCTGGAAGAAATTGAACACCGACTAGCGACGCTGCGATTTCGAGGCGTCAAAGGCACCACGGGGACTCAGGCAACCTTTCTGACACTGTTCAATGGTGATCACGGCAAAGTGGAACAACTCGATCGCATGGTGACGGAAGCGATGGGGTTCAGTCTGAAACATCCAGTGACCGGCCAGACGTATTCTCGCAAAATCGACAGTCAGATCATGGCCACATTGAATGGCGTCGGTCAGACATGTCATAAAGCAGGAGCCGACATCCGTATTTTGCAGCATCGCAAGGAGGTTGAAGAACCATTTGGAAGCAAGCAGATTGGTTCGTCCGCGATGGCCTACAAACGCAACCCGATGCGCAGCGAACGCATGTGTTCGCTCGCTCGATTTGCCATGAGTCTCCAAACCGGGGCTGATGCGACGATGGCGAATCAGTGGATGGAACGTACGCTTGACGACAGTGCGATCCGACGGCTTGGGATGCCGCAGGCGTTCCTGGCCATTGATGCGTGTCTGATTCTGTACCGAAATATTTCTGACGGATTGGTCGTGTATCCGAAGGTAATCGAAAAACATCTTGCGGCAGAACTTCCGTTCATGGCGACCGAAGAGATTCTGATGGCAGGGGTGCAGGCGGGCGGCGATCGTCAGGAATTGCACGAACAGATTCGAGTCCACAGCCAGGCTGCTGCGGACCAGGTCAAGCAGCA
>JAYVNW010001232.1:0-4284 GCA_043758225.1 Candidatus Kuenenia sp.
AGCGCGGCATCGTCAAGTTGTGAGCATTGACGTTCAAGTTCGCTCAGCAGACTGACCCGCCGATGAAGGCCACTTGATGTCAATCCCTGTGGCAGACTCAAGCTCGGCGCTTCGAAAAGTCGAGCATCTTTATCCCCGCGATCCTGATGATCGAATGCGTGAGTTGGAAACGCTCCATAAGAAGTTGCATGAAACGGCGACGCTTCGACGAACCAGGGATTTCGTTGATTGCCCATAATGCCTGCAAACTGACCAGGCAGGACTCGACCTGAATAGTGAACAAGTTGCTCCGGAATCACGGCCGCAGGGGGAAGATTATTGCGGACCGTTGAAACCGCTCCCGCCACGGCAGCAATACTCGGCCAGTCCTGAGGACGCGGCAAACTTGGATTGAATCCCGGGGGCAGATCTGACCTGCCAGTCAGCATGATATGGTGCCCTGCAGAGTGATCGTTTGATGAGTGCGTCAGCGATCGGCAAAGTGACCACAAATGACTTCTGGCCGCAAGCCCCGGCAGATGTTCGCAGATCTGTACTCCAGGAGTTTGAGTTGAGATCGGCGAGAACTCACCGCGAATTTGTGATGTTGCCTGCGGTTTCGGGTCAAAACTGTCATGTTGTGATAATCCGCCTGATAGAAAAATATAGATGCACGAACGTATCGGTGTGGCATTTGCTTTGGAATCAGCCACAGCAGTTCGCAAGCCGTTGAGATGATTCATCCCAAGGCCAAGTAAACCAATCGCGCCTGCCTGCACTGCCGTCCGGCGTGCGATTCGCGGATGATTCATTGCCGTGTTTTGACGTGGCATGGCGTCGCCTTTGTTCTGCTTATATGAATTCGGTACACTCGACCGATTCCGATTGCAACCATCGCCGCGACAGTCTACACCGACACCTGTAAGTTTTGGAACTCAAAAGCGAACAAACAACGCAGTTCGTTCTCTGAATCCGCAATGATTTCTTTCTGGAAAATTGTTGATATCTCCGAATCTCCCGATCTGCTCGACGAACTGAATGTCGTGCAAGCAAATACTAAAATATCAGCAATACTCTGACTTTCAGATCGCGACTCGTAACGAATCTTTGGACTATGTATGAATCAGAATTCGGACTTCGTCATTCAGACGGCCGACGTTTCGAAGACGTATCGCAGTGGACTGTTTGGACGCAAGTCGTTTCAGGCGCTCAAAGGCGTTTCGCTGAATGTCCCGCGTGGAACGATTTACGGACTGCTTGGGCCAAATGGCGCAGGTAAGACGACACTGATCAAAATTCTACTTGGAATTGTGCGTAAATCTGGTGGCACAGCATCAGTCCTGGGCCACACCGCGGGTTCACGCGCCGCACGTCGGGAAATTGGTTATTTGCCGGAGAATCATCGTATTCCACGGCACCTCACAGCGAATACCGCGCTTGAATATTACGGCGCGTTGAGCGGTCTTTCCATGTCGGAAATTCGCAAACGTCGTCAGCCGATTCTGGAATCCGTGGGGCTGCGAGGTCGCGAATATGATCGTGTCTCTGGCTACTCTAAAGGGATGTTGCAGCGACTTGGTCTCGCTCAATCCATGATTCACAAGCCTCAATTGATTGTTCTCGACGAACCAACCGACGGTGTCGATCCGGTGGGACGGCGTGAAATCCGCGACGTGCTGAAACAATTGGCCGCCGAAGGGCATTCGGTCTTTCTAAACAGTCACTTGCTGCAGGAAATTGAGCTTGTCTGCGAAAGCGTGGCGATCTTAAATCACGGGCAATGTCTCTTGACCGGAACTGTGAAAGACCTGAAAGCAGCATTGACAGATTCTGCGGTCTTCCTGCAACTACGAGGCTCGGAAGTTGCCATCCGCAATGTGACAAGTACTCTTCCCGGAGCCATGATTCGTGCCATCACTGCCGACGCATTTGAAGTGGAAGTTCGAATTCAGTCGCAAATCGAACTGGACAAATTGATCGATACATTGCGTTCTAATCAGGTCAGTATCTGGCAGATCGCGCGCCGCGAAAAGACTCTGGAAGAAGTGTTTATGAATATCGTAGGAGCCGATCGCCGATGAATGCTTACTTTGCCATTCTGAAGGATTCGTTCCGTGAAGCCGCAGCGTCCATGGTGATGTGGCTTGCACTGGGTGGAATTCTGTTGCTGCTGATGGCGTTGGCACCTGTCGGACTGCTGACAGCCGCAAACACGAAACTGCGCTTCCAGGAACTTGTTGATCCGGAGAAATTCGTCACATCACTTCAGGAAAGTAACGGAGATTCAACGACACCCGAAGGACACATCTGGTCCCTGCTGAATGCACAGCAACAAAGTCGGTTCGTGGAGTTGATTAAGCCTGCTGATGCGACCGCAGGTCGTCGAGGTCCAAATGGCGGTGGTGGTCGATTCTTCATTGTTAATACGATCAACGAATTGCTGAAACGGCCGGAATTCTACAATCTAACGGCATTTGAAAATGTTGAACTGGATGACGAACTTCGTGCCGCCGACGACGATTCAGTATCAGCCGACAAACAGGCGAATCGAAATCTGCTACGACTGGAGAAAGCTTTTTCTCGTTACATCAGCGTCTCCGAGCACAACGCCATTTTGCTGACTTATGCTGGTTTCGATCTGACCGGACCATTGCCATTTCTTCCATCGCAAATGAAGAAGGTTGTTGATGGCGTCATTACTGTTGTGCTGGGATTCTTTCTGGGCATCGTGGGTGTTTTCGCGTCGCTATTGTTCACCGCCACCATGATTCCACGCACGTTTGAACCGGGGGAGATTTCATTACTGCTGAGCAAACCAGTGCATCGTTCATTTCTGTTCCTCACCAAGTTTCTCGGCGGCTGTGTGTTTACATTGATCTGCGCGGTCCTGTTGGTGACGGGCATCTGGATACTGCTTGGGATCCGACTTGATATGTGGCGGCCGGAATTGCTGTGGTGCATTCCGCTTTATGTATTTCTTTTCGCAATCTACTTTTCCGTTTCCGCGCTGGCTGGCGCGATCTGGCGAAATGCCGTTGTTTCTCTGATTCTTGTAATCGTGTTCTGGGTCGGTCTGACCTTGATCGGTGTCGCCCAGAATTCGATGAACGAATTCATCGTCAAGGCGCGACGTTTGAGCGAAATCTCGGCAAACGGCGGCGAAGTGTTTGCCGTCGATGGAGGCCGGACCGTTCAGCACTGGGACCAGACAGCTGGCGACTGGACGCCCGTGACTCAGGCGGCTGGTGGCGAGCAAATGCCGGCGTTTGTGCAGCGGATCGTTTTCTCCGGACATCGCTTTCGCATCTCTGTCAGTGCCGACGGACAGCGGATTCTTGCCTTGCAACCAACGATGAGCCGTTTGGGAGGAATCGGGCCTTCGACGATTTTACGTGGCAGTGCCGAAGAACAATTTGAGTTGCAGCCGGAACCTGCGGCACCCGAATCAATGTTTGGAGTTTTTCAAACCACCAACGGTGACGTCATTCTTCCGGGCTCACGCGGCATCTACCGTTTTGCAGGGCAGACCGAAAAAGAACGGAAGGCACAGACATTCTATAAGGACTTCCTTGGTGGCATGTTTTCGTCGTCATCCACGAAAGCGTTTGAAAGCCTGACAGAAAAGGATTTTCCAACGATTGCTGCAGGCGCGTCAGTCGCATTCAACCCGGCGGACAGCTCGATCTTGTCCCTGAGCGATGGCGAAATCCATCGATTCAACAGAAGTGACGACGGAAAATACAACGCAGCCGACACGAAAGATTTTGAATGGAACGAATCCGCACTTCTCGCGGCTGGCGGAAACCTGGCATTGATCGCTCGAGCGGACGGGAAAGTTTTTGCGATTGACCCTGCGACATTCGCAATCATTGCAGAAACAATTCTGCCCGCAGGCGAAAAACCTCGCGTGGTCGAGTGCGCTTCGGTCGGCAGTAGCGGGGCAGTTCTCACGCATTCAGGCAAAGTCCTGGTCTTTGATTCATCCAGTCGCAATTTCACTACCTGGGCACCGCGCGAGAGCAGTTATGCCTCAGCCATTGCTTACAACGAAAAATCTCAATTGCTGGTCGTCGACGATCACCGCAGCGTCGGAATTTACGACGTCGCCACACAAAAGGCGTCCGGGCAACTTCGTGGCAGCGTAGATCTTCCCTGTAAGATCTATGATTACGTCGTTTCGCCTTTACACAAGATTCTTCCTAAACCAAGCGATCTGGATAAAGCAGTCCAATGGATCGTAACCGGCGAAAAATCTGTTGAGATCAATAACGATGCCGATCAGCGAGGCAACATGAAAGCGAATTT
>JAYVNW010001233.1:0-2837 GCA_043758225.1 Candidatus Kuenenia sp.
CTGCGTCGCCTGATCGTGACATCCCTTTCGGTCGTCTGCGTCGCGACGCTGGCGATCTTTGTCTTGCACCGCCAAGGAATCAGCGACAGAACCCACGGACACATTTCCGCACTCACGACATTACTGGAACGCGGCGATGTGGACGCAGCGGAAACCTATGTCGGCAAACTCGGTGCTGAACAGCCCGACATGCTCCAGGTGCCGGGGATTCAGATGCTTGCGCTCGATGTCAGTCAGGCTCGAGTGGACGAAGACGCCCGAAAAGCAGCATTCGAAAGTTCAATGCAATCACTGAGTGAATGTCTCGTTCAGGCAACAACGCTGGCGGAAGCGAAGAGTCTGAAAGAGCGACTGGGCGCGGTCAACTGGAAGGGCAACAGCGAAGACGATGCCGTGGAACAACTGCTGGCCGATATTCACCAGAAGCAGCAGGAGATTCAGACAAAGATTGACCGGTCCTTCGAGCTTGCTTTGCAAAAGGCGGCCGGGGAGTTTGAGAATTACAAGAATAGCGGCAAGATGGACGCTGGCACTCTGCAGGGTTTTCTGACAACGTTTCGAGAACTTGCTCAGAAAACGGACGTGAGTTTAGAACTCATCGGCGCAAAAGCGGGGCCGGGCGCACTGGCCATGCAATGTGAGACGCTGATTTTCGAATCAAGCATGCAGACGAAGCGAGTGCGGCTACTGAAGAACGTAACCGAATCCGTCGGCGTTATCCCTGCCTACCGCGCCGCGCTGGATGCGTATGCGAAGGAGTTTCCGAAGGATCCTCTCGCACTGCATTGTGAGAACCTACTGCGGACGGAAGCTGACGGCTGGGGGCGAGTCGATGGGATGAACAAGTTCGTCGGTGATCACTCGATCGACTGCACAAAACTCAGTCCGACACAGGCGCGGACTTTTGTCTCAGAATCGCAGCTTTTCATGACCACGTATCCAGAGTTTCCGCGTGCGGCAGAGCTCAAAAAGATTACGGACTATCTGCAGTTTGTCAGCCAGCGGATTGATGAAGACGGGATGCCGGTCCACGGCAGGATTGTGGATTTGCTGATGAAGGCGAATCTGGAAGATCTGTTTGTGGTCATGCTTGCGACCGGTGAGCGATATTACACAAACAAAGAGCCGGAAGTCGTGATGGATCCGCCACGCGTGAAACTGTTCACGTTGATGGACTGGCTGGCAGTGGCGCGACAGCGGGACGAGCGTCCGAAGTATTTTCCGTACGCGACTGTCAGCGTCCAGATCCGCGCAGGAATACCGTACTGGGACGCGCCGGAGTCAGTTCTGATCCGCGAAATTGTTCGCGACTTCAGAACGATCCACGAACATGACTGGGAACGGGTGATGATCGACCAGTTGCAGCGTGTCTTTGACCAAACGCGACAGGATCCCATTTTTCGACTGTTCATGCTGCGGACGATTCTGGATACGGCGACGGCTGGAAGTCCGGTCATTAGTCAGCACTATTCCAAAATTCTAAAGGAGCTCAACGACACCAGGCTCGACGGCATCAATCCGTTTGATCCGGATGATGAGACAACAAATCTGATCCGGAAGCGAGTCGGGGATCTGCTGAAACCCTTCGAAGATCCAGCCGTCCTGCCGCCTGAATTGACTGCTTATCGTGAGATGATGACAACGGTTTCCATTCGCGGAAAGTACAGGTGGGTCGCCTGGCTGAATCTCGATTCCGGCGGCTGGTGCTGCGAATCCGACACGGTTTTGGCGGATCGTATGACTGGTCCGCTGTTTGTTTACCAGAAGAGTTCGTCAGGAACGTCGCAGTTCAGGAAGATCGGTGCAACAAAAGACGGCAAATGTGAGATTTCGTCTACTGCGGCACCATTGTCTGAAGGCCTGCCTGTCTATCTTTACGAAGAATAGTCCGACAGGGTCCGGAAGCAGTGGAGTCAGGAAAGGTCCGGTTTCGGCTTGAGAAATACATTTTATATTCGTCTGGGACTGACGGTTCGCGGTCCGTATTCGGTGAGCGATCTGCATGAACTCGCCAACCGGGGCGGATTTAGCAAGTCACACGACGTTTCGCCGGACAAGAAGTCGTGGACGTCCGCCTCAACTCATCCGGAACTGTTTTCCGCGACCCGCCAACCACCAGGACTGGACATACGACAGCGACATGCCGACTCTGGGGAGAACGCCTCCACGACGAATCCGTCCCTCGCGAACTCAACGGCAGCGGCAGTTGCGTCACGGTCGCCACAGAAACACTCTGACGCAGCTGATGGTATTGTCGATCATGCCACGCCGCCCCTTGCCGCAACGATGGTTGTTCGCGAGCTTTCCCGGCTGGCCATCTGGACGGCAGTGGTGGGCCCCGCAGGGTTCATCGTGCTGATGGTTTGCACGGCGATGGTGGTGATGAGACTGCGCGCCTCAGCGTTTGCTCCTGGCGAGAATATCGGCCTGATTGTTCTTTTGTCCTGCGACGCAATTCTTGGCGGAGTCGCCGTCATGCTGGGACACCTTGCGATCAGGAAATTCGTCAGCAGTGCCGGGACGATCAAGGAACGCAATCTGATTGTCGTCGGGCTGAGCTGTGGTTATACCATTCTGATTCTGTGTGTCCTGTATACTGTCGTTTTGTTAATCAGTGCCCTGAGTTAAGTCCTGTTCCCTTTTCGGAAATCTTCATGAACTCGTCTGAGTCGTTGCCGCCACTTCGCTGGAACAGGATGGATATCGAGCAACGCCTGTACGGCGGCGGTGGCCGCTTTACGCGAGTGAACATGCTGCGCTCGTCCGTGGTCGCCCTGGCGCTTTCCGTGCTGTTTTATCTTCCGCTGATCGCCTTTCCGAAACTCACGTTTTCCCGG
>JAYVNW010001234.1:0-1587 GCA_043758225.1 Candidatus Kuenenia sp.
CTGAAATTCAAGGCGTTCAACGTAGATGCGTGAAAGTAATTCGTGCACATCGGCATGATCTGGCTGCTGTTTCAGCACGATCAGTAATTGTCGTTCTACGGCGTCGCGATCCAGTGAGACCAACGGTTGGGGCTGCAGGGCTTGCCCCACAAGCCACAGACGGGCCGGCGGATATCCGTCAGTCTGATCTGGTGTCAGCGTTCGGATGATGTTGACACCATCTGTGACTCTTCCCTGTTTGACGAGAAACAAGGCCAGTTGAAAGCGGTATTCAGACTCATGGCCGCGAAGATTAGAAAGGGCTTTAAGATACGTTTCCTCGCGAATTGAATCCTGGTCCTTTTGTGCCGCGATCAATCCGCGTCGATAATTCTCAGCAATTGAATCGTCAGATTCGTGCCGAAGCCAGGGAATCAGAATGATCGCGCTGATCACTGCCACAATGAAAGGAATGCCCGCGAGCAGCCGTTGGTATCTTCGAGTGCGGAACCAGCAATCGGCAAAGCCGAACAGAAAATGAAACCAGAAGTGTGGTTTCAACAAGTCGATCCCACGTGGCAATTCACGACGTTTTTCGCCGTAGGCGTCTAAGTTCGGTGCTGTTTCGGTCGCTTGATAACCAATCACGAAACAGCGATTCCAAGCCTCGATCAGCGGATTTCGATAAAATGCCACCGTACCCATCCGGCGCACATCGGGAACCCGATCCAGAAGGAATTCCAGAAAAGCATCGGCGCTCATCAACAGTGCTGCAGCCGCTGTCAGACAACAATAGCCAAGGAGTTCGTGCGCAAAACCAACAGACCAGTCGTAGTGATGCTTTTCCCATGCGACAGCAATCGTCATGACTCGTCCGACATTCATGATACCGGCGAATGCAAACCCTGAGATGAGTAACAAAATGCCATGAGCAATCGAGCGTCGTCGCAGGCAGATCACCAACGCGGCGAGAAACAAAATCGTAAATAGAGATTGAACTCCACTGCAGGCTTCGGCTACCAGGAATGACTTGCCGGGAAACTGGATCACATTACCTTCGCGGGCATGGAGCATTCCCATTTGATCCAGCAAGCGACTGGCGATTGATGTCGTAATCCGTTGCAGCCAGTGAATGACTTGCTCGTCAGAGTTCAGTGGCAGACGTATCGTCATCAGCGGAAGCAGGATTAAATATCCAAGACTGCGAAAATGCCCATCGTCCTTCCGATTGATGCACCATGCTAACAGCCACGCCATCATGCCGACAGAGACGGTCCATGGCGAATTCAGTGCAACGCCAGCGGCCAGGCACAGGATGTCGAAACCGACGAGTAGCGATGACAAGACTGACCATTTTGTGATGGTTCTGGATCTGCGATTCGCAAACAGCAATGCGAACGCTCCCAGGGCGAAGGGGAAGAACTGATAGTGCTGCTGATTCCAAAGGCCGAGCCAGTACATCACTAACCATGGAAGATGAGCTAGTGCCAGCAGGATTAAAAGCCTTGGCCATGGCGTTGCGGGTCGCTGCCCGGTAGAGAGTTCTGGGTCTGTGATTAACTCGTCAACACTCATGATATTCACTCGCTTCGCATTATAGGTCTGCCC
>JAYVNW010001235.1:0-5785 GCA_043758225.1 Candidatus Kuenenia sp.
CAGAAACCGCAGCAGACTGCGAATTTTCGTACGACCGGTGCCTGGCGGCAGTTTCCACGGTTGTCCCTCCCGTGAATGAATGGCATACGCGCTGACGCGTTCGACGTTCAGGAGCCCCATGATTCCGAACGCCGCCGCCAGTTGTTTGGCTCGCAGCAATTTGTCTTCGAACAGCATTGAGGTCGAAGCATCCACCAGAACAACGACGTGCATTTCTTCTTCGTGCTGGAACTGTTTGATATACGGGCGGCGAAGTCGAGCGAAAATATTCCAATCCACATAACGCAGGTCGTCACCAGCCACATAGTCTCGAAAGTCGGCAAAGTCCGTGCTGCTGCCGCCCTTGCCGGAAAGATGCTCACCGCGCGCGCGATTGGTCAGTCGACGATTGGGCCGCAACCGCATCCGCTCAATCTGATTAAGCGTTGAGTTGTCGAAGAGCGTCGTGAGTTGTGCGGTTGGATTTGTCACGTCGACTACGCCTCCATTGGCAGTTTCGTCACACATTCATCAATCACATCGCGAATTGAAATATTTTCCGCCTGGCCGTCATAATTCAACAATGCACGATGTTGCAAAACTTCCTGAGCGAAATGCCGGATATCATCAAACGACACATGCGCTCGGCCCAGACTGAGCGCTCGTACGCGAGCCGATCGAATCAACGCCTGAGCCGCTCGCGGGCTGGCTCCCCATCGCAGATATTTTTTGACTCGTTCCGTGGCAAACTGTGAATCCGGATGCGTCGCCAATACCATGCGACAGGCATAATCTCGCATCGGATCGCTAACGACGACACGATCCAGAATCGTTCGCAGATGCAGAATTCGAGCCCCGTCAATGACCTTCGATGTTTCAACTTTCTTCTTCAAAATTGTGCGAGTCACAACTTCGTTGAGTTCCTCACGCGACAGGAAAGGCACGACGACCTTAAACATAAAACGGTCCAGCTGCGCTTCGGGGAGCGGAAAAGTGCCTTCCTGTTCAATCGGGTTTTGAGTGGCGAGAACAAAGAATGGCGGTTCGAGCGTATATGTTGTACCGCCCGTGGTGACAGTGCCTTCCTGCATTGTTTCCAGCAACGCCGATTGCGTCTTTGGCGTTGCTCGGTTGATTTCGTCCGCCAGCAGCAGCTGCGTAAAGATCGGCCCCTGCCGGAACTCAAACCGATATTTACCGTGATCATCGGTCGTCATGATGTTGGTGCCGATGACGTCGGCAGGCATCAGGTCGGGTGTGAATTGGATGCGATTGAAATTCAGCTTAAGAACCTGCGACAACGCTTTAACAAGTTCTGTTTTCCCAAGTCCCGGCACGCCTTCGAGCAGCACGTTGCCGCCACACAGCAATGCTGTCAGCGTCGCTTCGACAACGCGATGCTGACCAACGATAACCTTGCCAACCGCTTCGCGCACGGCCTGGAATTCGTTTCGAAACTGATCTGCCTCGGTCTGGAGTTCAGCGGGAGTGAGTTGTTGGGACATAGAGTCAGGACTTTCGTTTTCGTTGTAACTGGCGAGCGGCAGGGCGTCTGCCCTCCGAGGGAATTACATATGAGCAGAAATTATTAGTTTTGTTCGGTGATAAGAATTGTGGCGTGGCACCTGCGATCGTTGCTGGGTCGGACACGGAGGGCTGACGTCGAACCGCTCGCCTTTAATTCTTCTTACCTCCATCCTGTTCACGGCGGCGTTTCATGTCGAGCAATCGTGATGTGGTGCCACCGTCGGCGGGCGGTGGCGACGAAGATGGCGGCGCTGGTGCCGTTGTTTTTTTTTCAGGTTTTGAGCCGGTCCCGGCTGTTGGTCGTGGAGGTTGTGGGCGGAGCGCCAGCGGTCGTCCGACGGCTGACTCCGAACGCGGACGTTCTGCATCCGGATCACGTTCCTTGTTCAGCATCGACGATCGCACTTGCCCCGCTCGTTCCAGCAACGCACCCATCGTGGCGGTGGATTCCCGTTTGTTACTGCGGAACAATCGTTTGATCCATCCAAAATCCATCTGGACTCGACGAATGGCCACATCCAGCGGCAGTAAACAGGCAATGCACATCAAAAACCAGTCGAAGATTGCTCGACTACTGCGTTTTGGTTTACGGTCACCGAAGATCGTGTTCGCCATTTCCTTTGGAGTTTCATCCGCGAGCAATTCAACGCCGCCCGTCTTCTGAGCGATCTCTCTTAAGACAATCGGGTTGGCGCGGAAGCGAAGATATTCGGGTGAGTAAGAAACGATAAATCCAGCATATGCGGTTTCCTGTCGCGTCCCATCGGTCGCTCCGATCATGACCTGATAACGGCCTTCACCTTTCAGAGGCATGCTGGTTTGATATCGTCGCGGCGCGATCTGTCGAACGGGCTGCGACTGATTGAAGTTGTTCGGGCCTGTGACCGAAACATTGATATCCAGCAACGTCTCGCTTGGATGAAAGTCTTCGACAACGACGACACCTTCATTGCCGTTAACGTATGTGTAGACTCGCAGGTATTGTTCACGCCGCGTGCGGCTGATGCGAGTCACGATCTGAGTGACCAGTTGCTGATATTGGTCCCAGTTCACCCAGTCCTTGCCCCAGCGTTCTGTCAGATCCGAAGTGAATGCCGCAGTCACACCAAGCCCATAACGCCACACGGCGAGAATTGGATCCGGTTCGGTGTCACCCGCTGCGATTTCCGCTTCGGACGGCGGAGCGGCCAGAAGAATTGTCGCTCGTGGATCTTCCTTTGGCGACGTCAACACGTAACCATGCAGCTGTGGCGATTCGGAAATGTCCTTCAACATCGGATCCGTGTTGACTCGCGAAGGCACAAAGTCACGAATCTGCAACTGACTGCGACGAAGCGTCTTTGCCTCCTTAATGAAAATGGACGGCAACTGATTGGGATCGCTCGGATAGTAAAATCGTCCGTTCGTCACGCCAGCAATCTCTTCCAAAATCGCTGTGTCGCCGTTGTGCGGGAATACAGCCACCGTCGAAACGGACACTTCATTCTCGATGAATTTCGCAAGCAATTCCGGTGTGGGCGGCGATGCATCACCGTCCGAAATAATGATCATGTGACGGCTGGAAGCATCGCATTTTATTAGCGCCTCCAGCCCCATTTTCATCGTCGTCCCGAACGTGCCCATGTCGCCGATTTCTGCGTTATTAATAAGTGGCACAAGCTCGCTGTACTTCGACGCTGGCGTCAGTTCAAAGATCCAGTCGTCACCCGACATCGTCTGCGCCAACGCACCGACGAGATCTTCAGAGTTCAAGACCTGAATGGCTTTCTTGGTAATACGCTTCGCCCAGCTATTGCCCTGAGGAAATTCGCACGTGTGCAAAATGATGGCCAGAGCACCCTTGGGCAGAATCTTCTTATTGGTGATCTCCATCGAAATCGGCAACGCCTGTTCCACCAGCGATCCCTGCCATCCGCCGGGCCCAAAACTGTTGGGGCCACCGACCATCATGAATCCCAGCCCAAGATTTCGAATCGCATCGTGCAAGGCTTCAACCTGCGTACCGAGCATTGAATCTGCCGCGACGTCCGCAAAAATCACAGCGTCATACGGCATCAGTGACAATGGGTCGTATGGAAATTCCAACGCGCTCAGGACATCCACTTCCCGTTCGCCCTGTTTTAAGGCCAGCACCATGGCACGCCATTCAGCGGGGTTGCTCTGTGGATCGGTGACGACCAGAATCTTTCCCGGGCCTTCGAGGTACAAATAGTTCCGCACCTCGTTGTTTTCTGACCGACTGTCGTCGTCCGGCGCAACTTCGATACGAGCTGAGTACTCATAATAGCCCGGCTGATCAACCTTGATCGGGACAGAGAAACGACTCTTACCCGCTTCAAATTCGACTTCCTGACGAGCGATCGTCGTTTCGCCTTCTGACAGGACCAGTGTCCCCTTTCCCTTCGCGAGGGAACTCAGTACGACCGAGGCTTCATAAGTTTCCCCCAGCCGCACAAACCTCGGCAGGTCGAGACGTTCCAGCAGCACTTCATGCTTGTAGTCGTATTCAATCGGAACAACGTCAACACGAACATCGCGTGACTGCAGGTCGTCAATGATGTCCTTCAGTTGCCCGACTGTTTCCGTGCCGTCGCTCACCAGAACGATGCGTCCCGAGTTTTCCTCAGGCAACATCGCCGCGCTCAAAGCCAGCGACTGCTCCAGATTCGTCGCATCCTGGCTGACCCGCGAGTTGATATACTTTTCGAAAGGGAACGTTTCGCGCGGCGGATATTCGACTGCAGCAGTTCGGCCGAACACAACGAGTCCCGCCTGATCCGTCGCTGGTTTTTCTGCCGCCGTTCCTGCGACCATCTCCAGAGCCTGGTTGCGGGCTTCGTTGACAGAATCGGAGAGATCAACGTTGTAGACGACTGACACAATATCGCTGGTTCGAACGGCTCGAGGTTCGGCAAGAATCAGTATCAGCAAGCCGCAGATACACAGGCGACAAAATCCTGCAAAGGCACCACGTCGTGCAGGAAGTCCTGCATGACCAGCGGCCTGCATCCACCAAACCCACGGTGTGAACAGCAAAAGTCCAAACGCCCACGGACGAACAAACTCAAGCTCCTTCACGACTTCAAAGACTGGCTTCGAGATATTCCAATCCGCCAGCCATTGAAAGTTGATCCACTCAACGCCCCAGAATTCGAGTTTCGATTTTGACCATAAATGCGGAGCGCCAGTCGTCACGACGAACGTTGGCAGAACGGAAAAACACAGCAACCCGAACAGCACCACGAACACAAATAACGGAATACCGGCCTGCCATTTCACGGGGCGATGAGGCCGCGGAAAGATTCGCACAGCAATCCGTTTGAGTTCGTTCATGGAGTCAATTCCACCAATCGATGATTACCAGTATCCGCCACCAAAATACGTCCGTCGCTGAGCACGGTCAGATCCCATGGCTGATAGAACTGATCCAGACCTCGCCCCGGCCGACCGTACCGACCGACTATTGTGCCGTCCAGACGCATCACAGTCAGCCGTGCTGACTTGTTTTCAATGACATAAATCTGATTCTTTTTGTCCAGGCGGATATCGTAGGGATACTCCAGCGGAGCGGATTTTTCTGGCAATTTGATGACTCGGACAAACTTTCCGTCATCTTCAAAGACCTGAATGCGATCGTTGAATGCGTCGACGACGTAAACCTGCCCATCCTGCCACGCCACGCCGCTGGGGCGCTGAAATTCACCATCTTCCGAACCATGTTGACCGAATTCGGTGACGTATTTGCCTTCCGTCGTGAACTTTTGAATCCGCTGCCGATCGCCATACTCGCCGACGTAAAAAAATCCCATCGGATCCTGCGCGATCGTCACAGGAAACACAAATTGACCTGGCCCAGTTCCCTGCGTGCCGAACATATCGCTCACTCTGCCGCTGCCGTCCTGGTCAAAAATCACCACGCGATGATAATGCGTGTCGGCCACTGCGATGCGACCGTCGATGAGTTTCCAGACGCCTTCCGGTTTGCCAGCTGCGTATTCCGGCATATCCCATTGTTTCAGAAGTTGACCGGTCTTGTCATAAACCAGCACGCGTCCGGCGTCGTCGAGCACATACACCGTGTCATTTTCGTCCGCGTAAAGTCCACGCGGTGCCGGGAGGAAACGCCCTGAGGCGGGAACTTTCCATGTGTCGAATTTAGTAAAAGACATTTCGGGGTCTGAGTTTGGTGGACCGCAGCCAATGATGAAGAGGCAAAGCAGGACAGCAATCAACGTCTCTGGCGAGCGGCAGGGCGTCAGCCCTCCGAGTCAATGCAGCG
>JAYVNW010001236.1:0-10573 GCA_043758225.1 Candidatus Kuenenia sp.
GTGGCTGATATTGTCAGCCCGCCAAAATCGAACGTCAGACCTGCCCGTGTTGCAACTCAAACCGAGAGCGAACAGGCAGTACACTTGTCGTCGCCAGTCGGTACTCATGCCGCCGCCGCAGACGACTTCGAGACGTTGCCGCAGTTCCCTATTGCCGGGACAGCGACTCTAGCTGAGGCGAGTTCGAACATCTCGAACGCCGCTCATGCATCCGTGTCGGCTGCGCAAATCGAATTTGCTTCAGGCAATTCAGGACATTGGCGGACGAGTAGCGGTCGTGTGGTGACAAGCGATCAGGTGATGGCTGCTCTGGAGTCCCCCGATCAACATCTGGATCTGCTGCTGGATGCGTTGGTCCTTGGAGATTCGACGGAAACGAAAGCATTAGCGGCAACCTTGGTTGGTGACTGCGATCCCGGCAACAAAAAAGTGCGTGAAGCGTTGGCAGAGCAGTTGAAGTCTCAGTCAGCTCCGGATGTAGTGCTTGCTCTCTGTGATTCGCAAATCGAACGTGGCGAGGCAGATGGTCAGACTGTATCGCAGCTAATTGGTCTCTGTTCAGGAAGCGATCACGAGACTCAAATTCAGGCGACTTCTCAGCTCAGAAATTTCGCAGGTACGGAATTTGAGCCCCGATGCACGGCTGTTTTAGGTGGCTTGCTGGAAAATGCAGAACCTGCAGTTCGGGCCGCCGCCGCCCTGACTTTTGGTGACTTTAAGTCATTGAACAATGCAACGAATGCACGGCTAGAGGAACTGGCGGCCAAAGACTCCAGTTCAAATGTTCGTGAAGCCGCTGAATCAGCCTTAAACCGTCGCCAGCCGGAGACATTGCAGGTCATTCCGACACTGAATGTTGCACCGCAATGATTTTTGACTTCGAACGTTATTCTTTAAATTCGATTTTGCAGAATGCTGCAAACGTGCCTTCCGATCAGATGAAGACAGGACGGAGACTGACGAACATGATCAGAAAACTTACACTTGCCGGCTTTGCGATGCTGCTGTTTTCTGCGGCAGGCTGCAATGCGATCTCGGACATGTGTCTTGAGAAGGAAATGACCTGCCGCAACCATATTTTGGCATGTAAGGCCTGGGGAGAGTGGTCGTGGTGTTACGATGAAATCGATCATCCTCTCCATTTCGCCAAGGGCTTTCGAGCCGGATACGAAAACATTCTGGCTGGTGGCAAAGGCTGTCAGCCAACCCTGCCTCCGCGACTTTACTGGAAACCATGTTTCCAAACGCCGCTCGGTCAGTGTCAGATCCAGTCATGGTTCGATGGCTACTCGCATGGAGCCCTTGCTGCTCAGCAGGACGGCTACGGCAATATCAACACATTGCCAATGTCTTCATCAGCACGCCAGAACCTGTTGAACTCAAAACTGCCAGCGTCGAATGCGTGCTTTGCAGAACCAGGCCATACGACAGAGGGTGAAATGGACGGACTGATTGAGATGCCGGGACCATTGCAGAAAGGTCAACCGATACTGTCGGTTCCTGAAGGCCAAAACATCGAAGGCGGAAATACGCTGCCTGGTGGATTAGCTCCGCCTCCATACGAACAGCCATAGTTTGATCGATGCAGCATTTACGCTGTGCAAATTGCAAATCACTCTGTTTTAAATCGTCCTCAATTCTTAACAACATTCGTTTGCACCTGATACAAACTGGCTGTTCACGAAGCCGATTCGGGCTCACGGAGGATGCTCAAATGTCGAAAAGTTCGATGGTCGCCACTCGTCAACATCGCCGCTTGAATGACAAAATGCGTCGTGTCGGAATACCGATGATCGCGATGGCTATGCTAAGCTCGCTGATTACAGGATGTTCGACGATCAGTTCGATCCCCGTGTCGCGAGTGCCTGGAGAAATCCTGGCAGCGGAACGTAAAGACGACTTCATCGATATCTCGATGCTGCGTCTGCGACAGGATCCTCCGGAGGTTTATCTTCTGGGGCCCGGAGACGTGCTGGGAGTCTACATCAAAGGCGTCCTGGGCAACGAACAGGAACTGCCTCCGGTGCACTTTCCGGAAGATTCCAACCGAGCACCGGCGATCGGTTATCCGGTTCCGATTCGCGAAGACGGAACGCTGGGTCTTCCAATCGTCGATGCGATCAAGGTCGAAGGTATGTCGCTTGTGGAAGCGACCAAAGCTGTTCGGAATGCCTATACCTATCCTCGTCAAATCCTCAAAGAGGGCGAAGAGCAGATCATCGTCACTCTGATTCAGCAACGTAAAATTCGCGTTCAGGTCATTCGTGAAGAAGGCGGTGGAACAAACGGCGTCAGCAAACGCGGCACTGGCCACGTTGTGGACCTGCCAATCTACGAGAACGACCTGCTGCATGCTTTGAGTAAAACTGGTGGTATGCCCGGCACGGATGCCAAGAATGAAGTGTTGATCTATCGCGGTATGTACAACGATGCGATGAGTGCAGACTGCATCCTCGATGAACTCTGCAGTTCTCAGTGCCATGGCGATTGCGAAGATCCATGCTACTGCGATGAACGACCAATTCCTGATCCACCATACGTGACTCGTATTCCGCTCCGATACAATCCTGCAACGCCGCCAACATTCACTAAAGAAGACATCATTCTGCACGAAGGCGATATTGTTATTATTCGCAGTCGTGATGTGGAAACTTTCTACACCGCCGGACTTCTGGGTGGTGGCGAGCATCCGCTGCCACGCGACAAAGACCTTGATATCATCGGTGCAATCGCAATCTCCGGCGGATCGCTGGGTAGCACCGGAACCGGTGTTGGTTCGATCGGTATGGGTGGCGGTGGCGGTGGTGGTGGTGGTGGCGGTGGTCGTAGTCGAGGAGGCTGCCAGCCTTCGGAAGCGGTTGTTGTCAGAGAATTACCGTGCGGAAATTCAATCTCAATGCGGGTTGACTTGAATAAAGCTCTGCAGGATCCATCTCAACGAATTCTGATTAAGCCAGGCGACGTGATTATCCTGCGATACACGCTGCTCGAAGAAATTGGTAACGCGGCACTCAGTATCTTCCAGGTGAACTACTTCCTGAATAGCATCGGGGGTAGATGATGCTCGCTCAACAGAGCTACCAAGTCTAACACGAATCAGCCGACCGGTGAGCTACCAACAGCTTGCCGGTCGGCTTCGTTTTGTCCTGGGCGCTGCAGCCTGCATGTTTCTCGCAGGGAACTGAGAAGATCGTCCAGACCTCCGCCAGCTGACTATCACCGCAAAACATCGCCTTCGGAATGCTTCAGCGAAGATAGTTTCGCGATGCGGTCGCGAGCGTGATCGGCCCACGGACCGCGTGAATCGTATTGCAGATATTGTTTCCAGACAGCGACAGCCTCGTCATTTCGATCGATCTGGTCCAGCAACTGAGCATAATGCATCAATGCATCCGGGTTTTCAGGATGGATCGAAATCGCAGTGACCAACGACTGTTCAGCAGCCTCTGGCTGATCGAGTTCCGAGTGCAGACAACCCAACTGAGTCCACGCTTCGATGAAATCCGGTGCCGATTCTATCGCGCAATAGTATCGTTCGACCGCGGCTTCCACGCGACCTGTGCGATAAAGTGCATCGGCCAAATGGAAATTCACTTCCGCTGGGTCTGGGAACAGTGACAGTTGGTTGTCCTCCAGATCATGATTGCTAAGGCGCGCGGCGGCGAATTCTGATGACAACAGACTCATCGCATTGCGTAACGCATTGATTGCGGATTCCAGTTCTGATTCTTCGGTTAAGCGACAACCTTCGTGAAACCACTCTTCTGCGTTCCAGTCGGCCATCCGTCTGTCCTGGACTTCCGGACGCACGGATGCAAATGGGATGGAAACAGTTTCGTTGTGGGCTGACTCGTGATCGGCGGGATCATTTGAGGATTCCGTATCGTCCGAAGGATCGAAAACGCCAAATTCATCCGGCAGATCAAAGTCAAGCAGTCGTTGTCCGGTGCGTGGGTTTAAAACTCCCCGTTCATCGCGCATCAGGATTTTGTCGTCCTGAACCAGCAGATTCAGCTGAGCGATCGAACGATCCGTGCCCGCCATTGTCTTGCTGAGTTCAGTGAGGCTGCGTTCAAGTACGTCAGCCGCGACGCCCTGATCAAGCAACATTGCCAAACGCCGCGTGCTCGCCACTTCGCGATAGTCGAAATACGGCAGGCGACAGACACGACGCACCGGGCGAATTAGTCCCAATCGCGCCCAACGTCGAATCATACGGACCGGGACGTCAAGCAGTTGACTTAACATGGCCGGCGTATGAGAACGTCGGATTTCTTCGCGGTGCTCGTCCAGATTCAACAGTTGTAACCAATCGGACTCAGATAGAATCTTTACATCAGATCCATGTGCAACCAGTTGCATGGTTTGTTGCAGTTTCTGTGACGTACCACCATCGGGTTCCAGTGGCCAGCCTTCTTCGCCGATGACCAGCATTGTAGTGGCACCACTCACGGTTTGCGTTGCACGGCCACCAAATTGTTCGACGAGGCGAATGGCTTCGCGGTGCGTCATGGACGCCAGTGTTCCCGTAAACGCCACGGTTTCACCTGCCAAAGGTAAAGAACTTACGACTCCGTCGCCCTTCTGAGTGGAAGCGATTGCAGTTTCAGTTGGCGAGAACTCAGCCGAAAAAATTTCCGGATGTTCAATTATAGAAGTTCGGTCAGTCACCGATTTTCCTTCGTAAGAATTTCAAACGGTCATTCCGCAGATCGGAAACGCAGACTGTTTCTGCCGAAGATACCGTCGAGAAATGATGAACGGTAGCAATCGGACGTTCTACTGCTATAAGAGTGGAAAGTTGTCGAAGGCACTGTGTTTTGGCAGAAGAATTGGCAAAATTTAACGAAAAAGCCGCCGCCGACTTGTCATCCGAACAGAGGGCTGATTCGCGTTCGGAACGACGGAAACGTCCAAGAAATCAAATTGCCTCCAAAGAATCAGCCCTCTTTCCGGATCGCTACCTCTAAATCGTGCCATTGAAAGAAGCCGACATGTCCACATTGCAGTCATCCGATCCCGCCATTTGGAATGCTATTGTCAACGAACGACGACGACAGGTCGATGGTCTCGAACTGATCGCGTCGGAAAACTACACCAGCGCTGCGGTAATGGAAGCAGCTGGCACTGTCCTGACGAATAAGTATGCCGAAGGTTATCCAGGTAAACGATACTACGGCGGATGCGAAAATGTGGATGTGATCGAAGATATCGCTCGCGATAGAGCAAAGGAACTCTTCGGTGCCGAACACGCAAACGTGCAGCCGCATGCAGGTTCACAAGCCAACATGGCGGCGTACATGAGCGTGCTGAATGCCGGCGACACTATTCTGGCGATGAACCTGGCACATGGTGGACATTTGACTCATGGCATGCATCTGAACTTCAGCGGCAAGTTGTACAACGCAGTTCACTATGGCGTGCGTGAAAACGACCATCGAATTGACTTTGATCAGGTGGCGTCTCTGGCGAAGGAGCATAAGCCAAAGATGATCGTCGCCGGTGCCAGCGCGTATCCTCGCGAAATCGACCATGCGAAGTTTGCAGAGATTGCCAAATCAGTCGGTGCGTTATTTATGGTCGATATGGCCCATTATGCAGGATTGGTGGCAGGCGGAATTCACAACAGTCCGGTGCCTCATGCGGACTTCGTGACATCGACGTCGCATAAAACTCTGCGTGGACCGCGATCAGGTTTTGTACTTTGTCGCAAAGAACATGCGGCCAATGTGGATCGCAGTGTATTCCCTGGGATTCAGGGCGGACCGTTGATGCACATCGTGGCGGCCAAAGCGGTATGCTTTGGCGAAGCGATGAAACCGGATTTCAAAGCATACGCTCAGCAGATTGTGGACAACGCAAAGACACTGGCTGAAACGCTGATGTCAGGTGGGTTGCGACTGGTTTCCGGCGGGACCGACAACCACCTGATGATGTGTGATGTGACGACAATCGGGCTGTCCGGAAAAGTTGCGGAACATGCACTTGACGCTGCGGGGATTACGGTCAATAAGAACATGATTCCATACGATCAGCGAAAGCCGATGGACCCTAGTGGCATCCGCATTGGAACCGCAGCGCTCACAACTCGCGGCATGAAGTCCGACGAAATGAAACGCGTTGGTGCATGGATTCTGGCCGCATTGAAATCCCACGAAGATGCCACAGCGATTGAACGCATTCGTGCCGAGATCGCTGATTTTGCAAAAGCATACGCAGTGCCGGGGATCGCGTAGACTTAGACGCAACCACCGTAGGACGGGACGACAGTCCCGTCCTGATAGGTGCGAGTCAAGTCAGGACGGATCCGAGACACATCCTGTAATAACAGCTTTTTAAAAACCATTCCCCTTTGTCTTCGTTTTGATCCGACAAAGGTACATATCGGACGTCAAATACAGCGTGCTTCCATCATTACCCCAGCCGACATTGGCGATATTTTCTCCCGTCACGATACGGCCAAGGAGTTTGCCTTGCGGTGAAAGAATCAACACGCCGCCGGGGCCAGTTGCGAAGACGTTTCCGTGAACGTCCACCTTCAAACCATCGCCGCCACCCTTGGAAATTCGGCTGTCTTTCGAACTGTCAAAAAATGTTGTTACTGTTCCCAGATTGCCGTCGTCCGTAACAGGAAATGCTCGCCAGACCGGATCCTGCCCGTCGCTGTTCGCCACATACAAGGTTTTTTCATCCGGTGAAAAAGCGATGCCATTTGGTCGCGAGATATCGCGGCACTGCACGGACACCGTTCCGTCTTTCTGCAATCGATACACGCCGCAGAAATCGATTTCGCGGCGAGAATCTTCCGCGTGTTTAGGGAGACCGTAGATTGGATCGGTGAAGAAAATTTCTCCGTTGCGACGAATTGCCAGATCATTGGGACTGTTGAAACGCTTGCCTTCCCAGCGATCAGCCAGCGTCATCTTGCCGCCGTCTTTCGTCATGACTGAAATGCGGCGATCTCCGTGTTCACAGGATATCAGTTGTCCTTTTGCGTTGAGAGCCAAGCCATTGCTGCCTGGTTCTTTACCGTAGTCTGTGAAGCCCGTGTAGCCAGCGGGTTTCAGAAAAACGCTGAAACCCGTGCCTTCCTGCCATTTCATCACGACGTTATGTGGCACGTCAGAAAACAGAACATAGCCGCCGAACTTGTTTCCTGGCTCCGGCACCCAGACAGGTCCCTCGGCCCATTCAAATCCGCCACAGAGAACTTCGATTTTTGCGTCGCTGCTGATCAGTTCATTGACAGATTCCTCAAAGCGATCAATGTGCCCGATGGTTGGAAAGTTGATCGTGTTTTGAGCGTGACTGACACCACTCAAAAGCGTGAGGATGATCAGAGTTGTGAACAATGTTCTCATGTGTGTACCTGTTTCAAACGTCAATCGTGGAGAAGCGGAATTGTTGCCAAAATCTTGCTGGGACAAAAGGATCGTGGCGGGAGCGATTTTGTTTCCTACAACATTAACGCCAGTTGCCACTGTTTGATTGCATCAATCGGCCATACGAGCATCAAGACGTTGAGCGTCAGACAGTCGCGAATCCAGACTAATAAAATCAACTCAGTAGCTATCGAAAATATCACTGATTGTACCGCACGCAATCGAAAGGCGATTCCATAGCCAACAGCACATGCCAGAATATCGAAAACTGAATTTATCACCGAATCGCCAAAGTAATCCTGAGCCATCGTTGATTCTCGGTAGCGTTCAATAATCAACGGCGGGTTTTCAAGAATTTCCCAGCTCGACTCGAGAACGAATGCTGCAAGCAATCGAGTCGAACCTGGGACAGAACTCGGCAACCAAAACAGCATTCCACACAGGATCATCCCGTGCAGAACATGTGTCGGAGTATACGGATCCAGCAGATGCTGTGAATTGTGCGACGACCAAATATCCCACGACCACGGGATCCACGATCCGCATTTGCACCACATCGGCTGTCCCATCAGCCATAGAATCGCGGCAGTTGCTGCCACGATCAACCCCGCGCAGCCCCGGATTTTCCGCTTGTGGTATTCATCGGGCATCATGCCGAAAAGGCCTTGATTGAACATGTGTGAAGACTTGATTCGGGGGCATTCTTCAATACGCGTTCTTCAGTCGGCAAGGTCACGCATGTAGATGTTTGCAAACTCCGCTGCGCCGACAGGTCGTAGCGTGAATCGACTGGCAGAATCAACCGGGAGACTGAGATCCTTTGCGACGGATTGCCCGTCCACAGCCACATTCAACTTTTTACCCTGCACTGTGACTTCGATTCGATGCCATTCACCTGGTTTCAAATTCTCTTTCAGAACCAATCCACAAACAGTGATATTTTTAAACGTATCGCCCGGGCGAATATCGAATAAAAAACCAGCATTCGTAATCGATTTGTCACTCGTCAGCACTGCTTCGACAGGCGTTGTTTTGCCGTCGTACGACAACACCCAGTCCTGAACATGCCAGTTTTCTTTGCCTGCACTTGTGGCTTCCCAGCCGAAAAGATCCAGACCTGTGTACAGCGACCGATAGCCTCGATTCGCGATCGCCACATGAGCGTCATCGATCGGCGTGTCTGGCAATTCCTTAATCTTCATGTTTCGATAATTCACAACTCCGCCTTCGGATTCGATGCAGATATAACCTTTGCTGGGATTTGCCTCAGCACCTTGAGTCACCAGTTTTCCGTTGACTGCCAGACTGATCTTTCCGTCACTACATTCGATGCGATAGTGATTCCATTCCGGCGACGGCTTTGAACGCTCTTCGGTTGGAAACGCACGACCACCGCCGCGACCGTTCACAGGCGTCATCGTCGCGCCGTGAATCGGAAAAATATCGCCATGAGTCGTATGATGCTGGCTCTGTCCGTAGGCGTTTTCCAGCACTTGAACTTCGATGCCTCGATGAAACGGTACTCCTTTTGACGTGATGTCATCGGCCCAGACAAAGATGCCCGCATTTCCTTTTGGCACATTGTGCCGCCATTCAACTTCCATCACGAAATTCTGATACATCCGCTCCGTGCGGATTTCACCGATCGGCTGGCCTGTGCAGACCAGCATATTGTCTTCAACGTTCCACGTTTGAGGCGGCGTATTGACGAGCACCCATCCGGTCAGATCCTTGCCATTGAATAGCGGCCGAAAACCATCCGCATCGTCCGCGTGCGTTTGAGCCGCAGAGAATCCCGCGAAGAGAAAAATAACAATGGTTTTGATGTGTCTCAATTGAATCATTTGACGAGAGCCCTTTTGCAAAGTCCACTACTGCTTTGTCAACCATTAACTTGTGGGTTGAGCTGTGTTTGTACGACGGACTTCCAGTCCGCCGATGTCAACTACTTTCAACGGACTGGAAGTCCGTCGTACCCCAAAACAGCGGCTGGCAATCCACTACATTCGATCAGTGCCTGGTAGGCCACCGAAATTCGATCAGTCCACAAGGCAAACCCTTCATAAAGGAACCATAGCGTGTCCGATCAACTTTTTTCAGTCACAAATCAAAATGTCCTTGTTACCGGCGGTAGTCGCGGTATTGGACGTGCAATTGCTCAGGGCTTTGCATCACGTGGAGCCAACGTTTTGATTTGCAGCAGAAGTCAGGAATCGGTTGACAACGCCATTCGTGAAATGTTGAATGCCGGACTCAAAGTCTCTGGAATGGCCTGCGATGTCAGCGATCCGGAACAGATTAAGAAGACCGTCGCTACCGCCATTGGGCAACTTGGACATCTTGATACACTCGTCAATGTTGCAGGCGTCAATCGTCGCAAGCGAGCGGAAACGGTCACGGAAGATGACTACGATTTTATCATGAATACAAATCTGAAAGGCGCGTTTCTGATGTCACAGGAAGTGGGGCGTCACATGATTGAGAGAAAATCGGGCTCACAGATTAACGTCGAATCGCTCAACACCTGGATGCCTCTCAAAGGTGTCCTGCCGTATGCCATGAGCAAATTCGGGATGCAGGGCATGACGCGGGGCCTGGCGTTGGAATGGGGTTGTCATGAAGTTCGAGTCAACAGTCTGGCACCGGGTTTTATTCTTACTGATCTCACTTCGAAGCTATGGTCCGATCCCACGATGTTGGCATGGAACAAAGCCAACGCTCCTCTCGGACGACTTGGTCAGCCGGAAGACATGGTGGGCACAGCCATCTTCCTCGCTTCCAAGGCGTCTGCGTTTATGACAGGGCAAACCCTGTACGTTGATGGTGGCTTTTCAGCCGGATGCAGCTGGCCGATCCCGCTTTCGTGAGGATCGCCGCGCAACGAGAATAGCAATTCCAGATCGAGCGAATCGAGGTCAGCGGGAATGAATTGCAGCCCATTCGCGCTGCCCTTGATTCGCGCGGAACTAGTGCTTCATCAACCTTTAAAGGTGGGGTTGAGCTGTGTTTGTACGACGGACATCCAGTCTGTCGAAGTTAACTTCTTTCGACGGACTGGAAGTTCATCGTACCCCAAAAGCAAGCGTTGACAAAACACTGGCTGTTTCCGTCGCGGGTGCACTTTCTTTTCCCAATCTCTGGCAGCTTGTATATTCCGCACACTCCGACCGTGAAAATCTTTCATTCAACAG
>JAYVNW010001237.1:0-4722 GCA_043758225.1 Candidatus Kuenenia sp.
TGTCGAACCAGAAATCTCTGTATCGAAGCCACCCATCACACCGGCGACAGCAACAGGACGATCGGCATCAGCAATGACGCACATGTCTGCCGTTAAAGCGTACTGACGCTGATCGATTGCAGTGATCGTTTCGCCCTTTTTCGCACGCCGCACGACAACTTTCTGGCCGTGAAGTTTCTCCAGATCGAAGGCATGCAGTGGTTGGCCACACTCCATCATCACAAAGTTTGTCACATCGACGACGTTATTGACTGAGTTGATGCCAACTGCGGCGAGTCGATCTTTCAGCCAGGTCGGACTTGAGCCGATCTTGATGCCGCGAATCACACGTCCATGATACTCCGGACACAGATCAAGGCATTCGATCGAAATGGCTGCTGCTGTTGAGGCGGCCGAGCTGGATTCAACCACGTCCGCTGTCGGAATCGTCAACGGTTTGCCGAACAGCACAGACACTTCACGAGCAACGCCGATGTGTCCAAGACAGTCTGGTCGGTTGCTGGTGACTTCGAGATCGATAGCGACGTCAGGTTTCGACAAACCTTCAAGGACGTCGTGGAACTCCTCCAGATTGAGTCCAGACATTGTCAACCGATGAGTCAGTTCTTCAACGCTCTGCGGCAATGGCACATATTCCGCCAGCCAGTTCTTACTTACAATCATGACTCAATACACTGCTGCTAATAACGTTCAGATTTCGCCAGCCAGGTTGGGGATTGCAGAAGCCGTGACCTTCAAGGCCACAATTGCGGATTCCGCCCGGCGTATCCCGGAAAGCGGGCAGTGTAGCCGAACCCACGATCCACGTGAAGTATTCATTTGCAGCAGACTTCAGCCAACTTTCACCTCGTGGATCTCAATGAATTTGTTCAATTTCGTGATGGCCAGGACTTCACGGAGATCATCACTGGGATTAAACACCTGTACGGTCAAAGGCCGATCAGGTATTCGAGTCAGCGAGACGAGTAATCCCAGCATTCCGCTGGGCACTAATCGAACACCTGTCACGTCAAAAGCTACGATTGAAGAATTATTGGCCTTCAACAGTTCAGAAATTGCCAGACGGTAGTGGGCAACGCTGAATTCAGAAGGCAAATCCTGACCTCCGAACCCCAGCACTGTGACGGGGCCGACGCTGTAAACTTTCAACAAGCCATCTTCAGTCAGCGGCAACTGTGCTCCGAATTCTTTGGCGGCCGATGCATCTTGATTGTCGTCAGTGGTCATGGACATTTTCCCGGAAGATCAGAAAACTCACAAAGGGCAGTTTAACGAATCCTGGGTGGGACACCAAACTTCGCCCCTGAAAACCTTGAATTTGCGATTCGAGCGTCGAAACCAGATTTTCCTGCCTCAGAAACGGGGAATTCGCCTTCGATGACATTCGATGACGAAATGCCGATCTGAAATCCAAAAAGGGATGGTATCCTGTGGAAATCCTTAGGTTGCAATTCTCAGCCGCGCGACTCTATCCGCAGGTGTTTTTCCGTTGTTTCTGACAGATTTACCCGCACCTATCACTTACCCGGTACGAGCGGGATGTTGATTTCATCGTTAAACGGAAGTGATCTCGGCTAGACTAAGTCAACAGACTGTCCGCGATTTGCGGCTCAATAAATCGACAGACAGCGTCCTCTACAGACCTTCATTCAATTCGAAATCTTGACAATTGCATCCTAATCAACAAACTGCCGAATCACCTCGCACCCTGAAATTCGTTTCCGATCGACTGTTGGCGGAACTCAGTTCGCAACTTTGTGGTCCGAATGTGCTGGTCATACTGATGCATGGCACAACGCTGGCTTCGGCGTTGCGCGAATTACGGCCGGATTTGAAATTTACGTTCTTCACGACAGAACACTTTTTCTATCGCACACTTCAGGCGTTTCATGCAGACACCCTGATCACGTCCGATACGATCGACATCATCTGTGCCGCAGATCTGCCCGAACGGGAATTTGACGAAGTCGTCTTTCCAACATTGGCCGGCGATTCATCTGAATTGGCGCAGGATTTAATGCAGGCGGCGCATCAGCGACTTCGATCCGGTGGCCGATTGTTCGCTTCCACAAACAATCCCAAAGATCGCTGGGTGCAGAGTCAGCTGAAAACACTCTTCAGCAAAGTTGACGTTCAGAAACATAAGCAAGGCACTTCGTGCATCGCCACGAAATCGAATCCGCTGAAGAAAGAAAAGGGCTTCCGAGCTCGATTCGCGTTTCGCCAGGGTGAACGCCTGGCGTTTATTGAAAGTCGCCCCGGTGTCTTTTGTCATCGTCGAGTCGATGCCGGCGGCCGCGCATTGATTCGATCAATGGAGCTTCTGAAAGCTGAAGACGGTCGGCCTGAATTTCTGCCGCAGAGAATTGTTGACATGGGATGTGGCGCGGGACCGGTGGCAGTCGCTGCCGCCATTGAATATCCAACAGCCGTGATTCTGGCCGTCGACAGCGATGCCCGAGCGATTGAATGTACTCAAAGATCCGCAACGCTAAACGAAATCACAACGATTCAGACGCTCCTCACTTCCGACGGTGTGTTGCCGGAACCTGGAACATGGGATCTGCTGCTCGGGAATCCGCCGTACTACTCGGACTACAGAATCTCTGAACTGTTCATGCAAGCCGCAAGAACTGGACTTCGCGAAGGTGGACGAATTCACGTCGTCACCAAACTGCTTGAATGGCATCAGGCACGTATGGAGCAACTGTTTGCTGAAGTCACGCAAAACGTCATCAGCGAATACACTGTCTTCACGGCAGTGGCGAGAAACAAGCCCGGATCAAAGACTCGCCGATAACTGTGGATCAGAATTTTCCAGTCGCTGACACAACATCTGAATTTCGTCCAGCGCTGAACTTCGACGACGAGTCTCTTCTTTTTCTGGTTCTCGCAGTTCAAGCAGCAATGAACTGCGGACATAGCGAAGACCACGCAGCAATACGTCGCGCTCGTGGGAGGAAACTTCGATCTGCATTATTCCGTTTGACACGTCAACGGCTCCGAATATTTTCAATTGCCGAAAACTTCGGATACCTCCTGAATCCGAACTCGACCCATGTTTTTGCCGACAGCGATACATGACACTGACAGCAACAAGCCTGGCGCATTCATGGCCAGCAACAAATGAAGTGTACGCCTCAAAATGCCGTTACTCAAGAGCTCAATGAAAATACGGGCACGCGGCCACAATTTTTTCGGGCGGTGATTCTGGCAGGGCAATTGTGGAAGTTCAGTCCGTTCACGAAGTTACGACCAAACAAACAAATTCAGCGATGCCGTCGCGTTAAAAATGCAAAACCCGCGGCATTTTGACGGAACCGCCTCAAGTTTTTGAACCCACTCGCAACGCACCCTGACGATACGCTTCTGCCATTGCTTTGGGAATTGCAGACTCGGACAGTACAACTTCCGCCTGATTTTCCTGTGTCAGAGCTCGCATTTCCTGCTCCGAGGCGACGGCTGCCGCTCGACGTTCTTCCGCGTGAGCCCGTGCAATTCGCATATCTGCTTCAGCCTGGTCAGCCTGCAATCGAGCCCCCACATTGTCGCCAATATCAATGTCCGCGATGTCAATTGAGACAATTTCATACGCCGTCTGTGAATCCAATCCTTTCGCCAGGACCGCGCGAGCGATCAGCATCGGATTGGCAAGCACTTCTTTATGGCTCGCGCAGGATCCGATGGCCGACACAATCCCTTCGCCAACTCGAGCGATAATCGTTTCTTCAGTAGCACCGCCGATCAATTGCTGGATGTTGGTTCGCACGGTGACGCGTGCCTTCGCTTTCAGCTGAATACCGTCGCGGGCTACGCCGTCCAAAGTAGGGCGACCGGATCGCGTCGGGTCAGGACAATCGATCACCTTTGTTTTCACGCTGGTCTGAACCGCTTCGAGAACATTTCGTCCCGCCAGGTCAATCGCAGCCCCCGTCTTCCAGTCCAGATCAATCTGAGCGCGATGCGCTGCGATCAGCGCTCTGATGACCAACGGTACATTGCCGCCGGCAAGATAGTGCGATTCCATGGCGTTGGTCGTAATATCGTCCAGACCAGCCTGAACAGACATGATGCGTGAATCCACGATGAGTTGTGGGTTTACTTTCTTCAGCTTCATGACAACCATCTGCAAAGGACCGATTCCCGCACCCGACATGAATGCTCGAAACCACAGTGATCCAACCGATGCGAAAACGCCCAGAAATACAAGCATCAAAAGCCCGAAGATTACGGCCACTCCGCCCAGCAGCATTGGTATAAACTGCACTTCAGCCAACGTCGCCGTCAGCGCAGCGGTATTCAGATCGTGCATGATGATTTTCCTTCAAGTCTTCAGAACTGGTTAGTGTCTCTGTTAAACACAGACCACGATGGGCGATTCACGCCCCGATTGTAAGTCGCTCCGCAGTGTTTTCGCAATCGAGTGCGTTTGACTGAGTGCGTTTGACTGGTACATGGCGTCGTCGCCTGCCTATCATCCGTGTTCAGAATTGAACGAACGTCGTCGTGACGGTGACGGATCAGAATTTTCGCTCAGAATCAGCTGTTTTTCGGTTCAGCATTCCAGGAGACCATATTGTGAGTATCGATGCTCGATTGATTTCGTTGGGAATTCAGTTGCCCCCCACGCCAGCTCCGGGCGGAATTTACACACCAGTCGTTGTGGTTGAGAACATGGCGTACGTTTCGGGCCAGGTTCCGTACGGACCTGACGGCAAACTA
>JAYVNW010001238.1:0-5860 GCA_043758225.1 Candidatus Kuenenia sp.
TCATATGTCCACTCGCCGCACCGTTTTGAAATCCGCATTGGGCACTGCTGCCGTGGCGTCACTTCTCCAACGCGATGGACTCGCTGCTGTCGGCTCCACCCATTTTGCACCAAAGGCAAAGCGAGTCGTCTATTTGTTTCAGTCCGGTGGGCCGTCCCATCTGGAATTGTTCGACGAAAAGCCGAAACTGCGACGACTGCATGGAACCGAGTTGCCTGAATCTATCCGGCAAGGCCAGAGACTTACCGGGATGACTTCCGGCCAATCCAGCTTCCCCGTGATCGCGCCGACGTTTCGATTCCATTCTGCCGGCCAATCGGGAACTCGCATCAGCGAACTGCTGCCGCACACGGCTTCTGTTGTGGATGACATCTGCATTCTGAAATCAATGTACACTGAAGCCATTAATCACGATCCGGCGATCACGTTTATTCAAACAGGATCGCAGCAGCCGGGACGCCCGTCGCTGGGAGCCTGGGCCAGTTACGGTCTCGGCAGCGAAGCAGAAGACCTGCCGGCATTTCTTGTTTTGATTTCGCATGGCAGCGGAAAAGATTCCAATCAGGGACTGCTCGAACGTCTTTGGGGCAGTGGCTTTCTTCCATCCAGTCATCAAGGCGTGAAGCTCCGCAGTCAGGGTGATCCGGTCTTGTATCTGTCTGATCCGAAAGGCATCGATCGAGGCCTGCGACGACACATGCTCGACAGTATCGCCAAGCTGAATCAGGAACAGCTCGCGAAGTCAGGCGATCCGGAAATTGCGACTCGCATCGCTCAATATGAGATGGCGTTTCGTATGCAATCGTCAGTGCCGGAACTCACTGACCTCACGCAGGAAACAGACGAAACATTCCGCATGTATGGTGAAGACGCTCGCAAACCAGGCACCTACGCCGCCAACTGTCTGCTCACACGCCGCCTCTTTGAGAAGGGCGTGCGGTTCGTGCAACTCTATCACCGTGGCTGGGACAATCACGGTGGCCTGCCGACGAATATTCCGAAGCAATGCATGGACATCGATCAGGCTCAAGCGGCCTTGATAACAGATCTGAAGCAACGCGGCATGCTGGAAGATACGTTGATCGTATGGGGCGGCGAATTCGGTCGCACGGTCTATGGCCAGGGCGGTTTGCAGGCTGACTACGGCCGCGACCACCACGGACGTTGCTTTTCGATGTGGCTGGCCGGCGGCGGCATCAAGCCCGGAACAACCCACGGCGAAACCGACGACTATAGCTACAACATCGTCAAAGATCCCGTACACATTCACGATCTGAATGCGACGATTATGAACTGCATGGGCTTTGATCACGAACGCCTTACCTACCGCTACCAGGGCCGTGACTTCCGACTCACCGATATCCATGGCAAGGTTGTGGACTCAATATTGGCATAGCATGGAAACGCATGATGAAAATCTTCATTGCCGACTCAGCCCGAAGATCGGTTTTTTATTGCCTGCTTTTTGCGTCGCCGCTTCTTTTTCACGTTGCGGCGAATGCCGACGATCTGACTTTCGAACGCGACATTCGTCCTATCCTGCGAGCCCACTGCTTTGATTGTCACGGTGCAACAGCCGAGCCCAAAGGTGGTCTCGACCTGCGGCAGGTTCGCAAGATGCAGACCGGTGGCGAATCCGGCACGGCAATTGTCCCCGGTAATGCAGACGAGAGCCTGGTGTTGCAACGAGTTGTCTCGAAAGAAATGCCGCCGGGAGAAATGAAACTGACTCCCAAAGAACTGGAGACGTTGACTCAATGGATCGCGGCTGGTGCCAAAACCGCGCGGCCGGAACCGGAGACCATTCCTCCCGGATTAGGAATCACTCCGGAGGAACGAGCGTTCTGGTCGTTCCAACCGATCGTGCGGTCCACGGAACCTGCTGTTCGCGATGATGTGCAAGCCCGTATTCGAAATCCCATCGATGCCTTTCTGTTGGCTCGAATGCCAGAAGGTTTGACGTTTGCAGAGGATTCTGATCGACACACACTGATTCTGAGAGCTCACTTTGATCTGACGGGACTGCCGCCATCGGCTGGGCAGCTTCAGCAGTGGATCAACGATCCATCGGAAGATTGGTACGTCCGGCTGGTGGATTCATTACTGGCGTCGCCAAATTACGGAGAACGCTGGGCGCGGCATTGGCTGGATGTTGCTGGCTACGCGGATTCCGATGGCTATACGGTCAGCGATCCAGAACGTCCGTGGGCCTGGAAATACCGAGACTACGTGATTCGATCTTTTAACGCCGACAAGCCGTTTGACCGATTCATTGCCGAACAACTTGCCGGTGATGAACTCGCGGGGCCTCAACAGGGTGATCTCACGGCCGAACAAATTGAACTGCTGTCTGCCACCGGCTACCTTCGCATGGCGGCCGATGGAACGGGCAGCGGCGAAGACAATCCCACAGGCCGGAATCAGACAATTGGCGATACGCTGAAGATCCTCAGCACGTCGCTACTGGGACTCAGCGTCGGTTGCGCTCAATGCCACGATCATCGCTACGATCCAATTCCGCAGACGGATTACTACGCCATGCGAGCCATCTTTGCTCCCGCGATGGACTGGCAGAACTGGAAGGTTCCTTCGCAGCGAATGATGACGCTGTACACAGAAGCCGATCGGAAGAAAGCGGCTGAAGTCAGTGCCGAAGCTGGCGTCATCTCAACAGAACGCGAGGCTAAGCAAATGGAATACATGGCTCAGGCGCTGGAAAAAGAGTTACAGAAATACGAAGGGCCACTGCGGGCATCGCTGAAAGAAGCATACGAAACTGAAGCTGGCAAGCGAACGCCCGAACAGTCCGAGTTGCTGGCGAAGAATCCCAGCGTCAATATCTCGCCGGGGGTATTGTATCAATACCTGCCGGAAGCCGCTGAGGACTTGAAGAAGTATGATGCGCGGATCGCAGAAGTCAACGCAAAGCGACCTCCTGAAGAATTCCTTGCGGTTCTAACAGAGCCTGCCGGGCATTTGCCGGAAACGCATTTGTTCCATCGCGGCGAATTTCAGCAACCAATGGCCGTTGTGCCACCGGCCGCGCTGTCAGTGGCGTGTGCGGAAGACGCTCGAGTGGAATTCCCGTCTGATGATCCGTCATTGCCAACGTCCGGTCGTCGTCTGGAGTTTGCGAAATGGTTGACCGGACGCGACAACCCGCTGGTCGCGCGAGTCATCGTCAATCGGATTTGGCTGCATCATTTTGGCAAGGGACTCGTGCCTACGCCGGCGGATTTCGGGCGACTCGGTGTGCCGCCAACTCATCCGCAATTGCTCGACTGGCTGGCGGATGAATTCATGCAGAATGGCTGGAGTGTTAAGCATCTGCATCGCATTATTTTGGCGTCCACGGCATGGCGGCAATCGTCAAAGCGAACGGCAATGCACGACGCCATCGATCCCGACAATCGATTCTATTCGCGTCAACAGATTATACGCCTGGATGCAGAACTAGTGCGTGACCGCATGTTGGCAGCCAGCGGCCGATTGAATCCGCAACAGTTTGGCGCTCCGGCTGCAATCGCCGAAGACGACGCTGGCCAGGTCGTGATCGATGACAATGAAACTCGCCGCAGCATATACGTGAAAGTCCGCCGCTCGCAACCGGTGGCGATGTTGCAGTCGTTCGATGCGCCGGTCATGGAAGTCAATTGTGAACGTCGGCCTGTATCCACAGTGGCGACTCAGTCTCTCATGTTGATGAATTCCGGCTCCATTTTGAATCACGCGGCGAAGCTCGCCGAACGATGCCGCACCGAAGCAACCGTGATCTCCGACGATCAACTCGCCAGCCTGCCGACGCTTCCCGCGCCGCCGCATGAATCATGGCAGTACGGTTACGGAGCGTTCAACGAAACCACCAAACAGACCGAATCGTTTACGCCATTGGCACACTTCACGGGTTCACAATGGCAGGCCAGTTCAGCATTGCCAGATCCAACGCTGGGTTATGCTTTGCTGCATGCCTCTGGGGGACATCCTGATCAGCCCGGTCGCGAAGTCATTCGACGCTGGGTTGCTCCGGCGTCCGGCACCGTGACGATTTCCGGATCGTTGCAGCACGGCAGTGCAAACGGCGATGGCGTGCGAGCCCGTGTGGTCAGCAGCCGAACTGCTCAACAGGGAAATGGTTTGTTGCGTGAATGGACATGTTTTAATTCCGGGGTTGATTGTCCAGTTCCGGCGACGGCAGTTGAAGCGAGGGACACGATCGATCTGATTGTTGATTGCATTGCCGCCAACACGTCCGATTCGTTTCAATGGACTGCGATCATCACCCTGACTTCGGCCGATGGCACGGTGCAGTCGTTCGATTCAGCCGCCGGATTCCATGGCCCACCAGAGTCGCGCGGCGTGCTTGTTGGTCAAATTACCCGAGCGTGGCAGCTGGCGTATTGCCGCAATCCCGAACCCGACGAATTGGTCGGAACGATGAGCTTTCTTGCCGACCAGCTTGGTTACCTTCAAACCCACCGAGACCATATCCCCAGTGGTCTCACAGAATCCCAGCAGGCCATGACAGATCTCTGCCAGGTGCTGCTGACATCGAATGAATTTCTGTATGTGAAGTAGCTTGTCAATCAAACCCCGCCTCTAGAATCCCGCCCAATGAATATGCCAATCCCTGACTCGCGTCGTTCATTTCTTGCACACAACGCCATGGGCATCGGATCCGTCGCACTGGCGTGGCTGATGCAGCAGGAAGCCGCTCGATCGGTTCCGCCGGTGATCAAGCAGAAACCAGTGACTGATCTGAAACCTCGCTTGCCGCAGTTTCAGCCTCAAGCGCGAGCGATGATTTCGCTGTTTCAGCACGGTGGCCCGTCGCACATGGATCTCACCGATCCTAAGCCGGAATTGACCAAATTCGACGGCACTGATTATCCTGGCGAAGTGCAGTTCAGTTTTGTTAATCAGGCCAGCAAGAAACTGCTCGGCAGTCCCTTCAAGTTTCGAAAACACGGCCAGTGCGGAACAGAGATTTCCCAACTGTTGCCTCACACAGCGGGTATCGTTGATGACCTCTGCCTGATTCGCAGCATGCACACTGGAGCCAACGGGCATGAAGTTTCAATTCGCTATTTTCACGGCGGCATTCCCGGAGTTCTCGGTCGGCCACATCTGGCGTCGTGGCTGCTGTACGCACTGGGTTCCGAGACGCAGGATTTGCCAGCTTACATGGTCATGACCGATCCCGGCGGTCAACCTGTCGATGGAGTCAACAACTGGTCCAACGGATTCATGCCGCCGTTGTTTCAGGGAACAGTACTTCGTCCGAAAGAACCTCGTATTCTGAACCTTGCCGCACCGTCACATCTGCAAGGGACGCTGCAGCAGCAGAATCTGGCTTTTCTTAAGAAACTGAACGCGCGGCATCTCCAACAAAGCGGGGGTGATGCTGATCTCGAAGCTCGGATCGCCAGCTATGAACTCGCCGCCAGAATGCAGACAGCCGCCACCGAAGCCCTGGACATCAGCAAGGAAACTCAGGCGACTCAGAATCTCTACGGACTCGACAACGATACAACGCGCGAATACGGCACACGCTGTCTGATCGCTCGACGACTTGTCGAACGCGGCGTTCGGTTCATTCAATTGTTTCTCGGGGGTCAGCCATGGGACAATCACGGCAGCATTCGCACCGCACTCCCCGCCGTATGTCAGCGAGTCGATCAGCCTGCGGCAGCATTGGTCACTGACCTTAAACAGCGAGGCATGCTGGATTCCACGATCGTTCATTGGGGCGGCGAAATCGGACGACTTCCGGTCACGCAGGTGATGGGCGATCCCGCTTCCGCAGGCCGCGACCACAACGGCCAGGGCTTTAGCATCTGGATGGCTGGCGGAGGCATCAAGG
>JAYVNW010001239.1:0-4756 GCA_043758225.1 Candidatus Kuenenia sp.
GGAATGGAGGAGACGAGATGTGCAGCAGAAAGGATTGAGAAAGCTGCGAGGTGAGATCAGTGAACAGAGCCGCGCGAATCGCCGCAAGTGCGGTAATTCTCAGGTCGCGGTGAAGACAAGCGGCGGAGAACCGCTGTGCCACCAACAAAAAACCAGTGAAGTGAGTATTTCAGAGCGGCGAAGTCTGCCGAACTTCGCGATTTATGTCCAGACCAGCTTTTGGACCGAAAAACACTACGTCCAGGATTAAAAAACAGGCCGAACCTTACAATCAGTTGCAAGTTGCCAGGACTGTTTGGATACAATGCCGGACCGATTCACAAAGCTTTGCCGACAGCACCGTGTCTTCCATTACTACTTTTCTTCGGAATGCCTCACGTGCAGTGTCCCTACTGTAAACATGACGAAACCAAAGTCATTGACTCTCGCAACAGTCAGGACTTTTCGATTCGTCGTCGTCGTGAATGTCTGAGTTGCGAGCGTCGCTTCACAACGTATGAAAAAATCGAAGAGTCACCGATCAGAGTCATCAAGAAAGATGGAACACGTGTGCCTTTTGACCGCGTAAAAATTCGCCGCGGCGTCGAAGTGGCGTGCTACAAACGTCCCATCAGCCCTGAACAAATTGATCTCCTGGTCGGCGACGTTGAAGCTGCGCTGTACGAAGATGGTGAGCGTGAAGTTCCGTCACGTCGCATCGGTGAACTGGTCTTTAGCGCTTTGCGAGATCTGGACAAAGTCGCATTTGTGCGTTTTGCGTCCGTCTATCGTGAGTTCCAGGACGTTCACGATTTTGTCGATGAGTTGCAGCCGATACTGGATGGACGTCGTCGCGAAATGTGAGGCCACTTTGCAGAAGCCACGACTGTATGCAGAAACCGCACGCATGTTGACAGGATTCTGGAAGATTCCTTCTATACCTCGCACTCTGATTTGCGCGACAATGTTGATCGTCGGTGTCCGACTGGCAGATTACTTCGCCATTCAGGGGCTCCCGGTTCCCACTGCGGTTGCTGTCTCTGCTGCGAGTCTGCTCTTGCTGGCAAGCAGATATTTTCATCGCCGTCGATCGTTGCAACTCGAGATTTGCACGCTCCTCGCGGCGATCATTACGGTGGGCGTGGCACTGTGGACTGTGCGCAGCCGAGTCGAGGAGGGACAGGACATCGCGTCGCTGGCAGCCTCAACAGAATTCGGCGACAACCCCGCGCTCAGAATCATCGGCGACGTTGCCAATATTCCGGCACTGGATATGCCTGCAGATTCCGGCACAGGCACAGGCCAGATCGAGACGCCTCGAACTTTGTTTTTGTTAAAGACAAAAGCACTGATGCATGGAGATAAATTGATCCGCGCCAGAGGGCTCCTGCGTGTTTTGATCGAAGGCGATGCGACGGATCAGATGTCATGGGGAGATCGCATTGAGTTGACTGGGCAGGTTGATCTGCCTGAGCCTGCCAGAAATCCCGGAGAGGTCGATTTTGCCCGCCATTTGCAGCGGTGCGGGATGTCAGCAATGGCCTTTGGAAATCATCCGGCGGCAGTGACGATGATTCAACCTGCCAGTATCTGGAATCCAAAACGCTGGCTCAATTCATTTCGCCAACAGACCGTACGACTGCTTCGCGACAATCTGGCTGCAAAGAACCGAGCGACCGCTGAAGCATTATTGCTGGGAAATCGCGGTCATCTGACACCGGACGTCGAACGTGACTATATTGTCAGCGGCACCATGCATCTGCTGGCGATCTCCGGGCTGCATGTCGGTATCCTGTTTGTGTTTCTCGTGCGACTTCAAAATCTGATTCTCGTCTCCCGAACACGTTCACTGTTACTGGCCGGACTTGTCTGCGTGTTCTATGCCTTTCTGACTGATCTCAGGCCATCCGTCCTGCGGGCAACCTGCTTTATTCTGCTGTATGTTCTCGGGCAGTCATTGTATCGAGACATTCGCATGGGCTCCTTGATTGGCGCAACGGCGATGCTGCTGATTGTGATTGATCCATCAGTCACGTTCGACATCGGAGCATGGCTTTCGTTTCTGGCCGTGGGCGCGCTGGGATGGGTGTCAGACAATCAACCGACGCCCGAAGACCGAGATGCACCGCCGGATGCGATCACGTGGCAGGATCGGTTTCGCGAAATGCGACAGCAATGGGAAAAATGGTTGAAGCTGAATTATCACCGAATGTTGGCGATTACGGTGCTCACCGCGCCGATTGTGGCAACTCAATTTCATGTTGTGTCTCTGCTGGGTATGGTCGTCAATATCCTGCTCATTCCACTCACAACGATCACACTCATCTGTGGATACGTGGCAGTTTTCGCCGGAATGCTGGTGCCTCCCGCAGAGTCGTTGGTCACAGCACCGTTTGACTGGATGCTGTCTACGTTGCAACTTGGTGTTTCATTGTCCGCCGATGTACGTACTGGCTTCGTTACCATTCCCGACCTTCCTCTCTGGTTCATTCCCGTTTATTACAGCCTGTTGGCGATGTCGGTAGCGGCCCGGCATTCGATGATGCGAAGGTGTTTTCGTATTGGACTGCTGATCTTTGTAATCGTTATGTTTCGAATGGTCATCCAGCCACCCGCACATGAGGGTTTAACGTGCAGTGTGCTGTCTGTCGGACATGGAAACGCCGTTGTAGTTCAGACTCCGGACAATCGCGTGCTGTTGTTTGACGCCGGTGCCATGCATCGCGGCGAGCGAACTGCCGACACGGTGTGCCGATTTCTGTGGAAACGCGGATATCGCATGATCGACGCGATCGTGATTTCTCATCCAGACCTTGATCACTACAACGCTGTCGCCAGTCTGCTGGAACGCCTGCCGGTTGGACACGTGCTGTTGACCGATGAGTTTGCACGGACGCAATCGCCAGCCGTACAAAAAGTTCTGGATGAACTTGCTGCATTACGTCTGCCTGTTTCAATTCTGAGCAGCCAGGATTCTGTGGCGTCCGATGATCTGAGCATCTCGTTTTTGAAGGCCGACGCAGAATCTGATCGTGGTTTGTCAGACAATGAAGCCAGCGTCACTGCGATTCTGGAATACCGGAAGCGACGCATCTGTCTGCCTGGTGACCTTGAAGGCCGAGGCCAGGCGAACTTACTGCCGCTACTGCCGCCTTGCGACGTCCTGATGAGCCCTCACCACGGCAGTCCGAATTCAAACGTGCCTGCGTTGGCGGCAGCCGTTCAGCCAGCGCATGTGATCGTCAGTTCTCGTGACGATCGCAGCCGAAATCAATTAGCGAAAGTGTTTGGGTCCGCATCGATCCTGCATACCAGCACGACGGGGTGCGTGACGATTCAAGTTTCCCCAGACGGGTCACTGAATGTCGAGGGTTTTCGCGGATCAGACAAAGACCACCCGACGGCACCATGACCTAGATATCGCAATTCCCGAACGAACGCCAATGGGCTGCACGATCTGATTTTTTACAGAATGTTTTAAATTGGGAGTGTATCTTCATACCGGAAAAATCACTCTGGTGACTCATGCACGTGAATGAAATTCAACTTTGTATGGAAGATCTGCATGCCCGAAAACCCTTACTCACCGCCGAACACAGGTTTTGAGCAGATCGATAGTCCGCAACCCGACCTTGATACTGAGTTCAGCCCGTGGACTTGTGCCACGAAAAGCTTGTTTTTTTTTCCGTTCCGGGGGGCATTGCAGCGGGCGTGATTTGGGGGTCCGGGGCAATGTCCGACCAAATGGTCGGTTGGTTGGCCTACCTGCTCATTGGGACAGTCTTCGGACTCTGCATCGCACTAACTCTGATTTCACGTCGGCCACGCATCGGGTGGATGCAAGGCAGCGTTATTGTGGTTGGCGGAAGCCTTGCAATTGGAATCATGACAGCAGTGAATCAAGCAATGCGATCAGCGGGTTGGCATCTGGTTGGACAACAGTTTCCATGGATTTGGGCGATTTCCACTATGCTACCGATTCTTGCAAGTGTGGGAATGATTTCAATGACTCTGAGATTTACAAAGATTCTGACATGGAGACAAACTGTGGCATTCGCGCTGCTTACGCTGCCGATCACCGCAGTTGCATGGGGTGCTATTGATGAGTGGATGCTTCCGAACAACAGCTTCACAGCACACTACCGCCAAAGACTCATCGTGTTTATAGCTTGGTTTGTTCTTGAAACAGCGATCCTCTCGCACTTGCCGCCGCAGAGATCCAATTCAACCAACAAGCTCGATTCCAGCGAGTGAGTGTGTACCGAAAGCTCGGACCTTCCACCACGATTTGATGATGGCGGGAGGATTTACGATCATCTACGGTTTCTCGGCATCCGAACACACGCAAACCATCTGCTTACAACCTGGACAACCCTGGCCGTATTTGGCATGGACCGCTTCCGTCAGGTTGATGCCGGCGACGTTGGCGATCGTGGCGAGCCATGCCAGAACATCGGCGAATTCTTTGGCGATCTCTTCCTTCGGCGATTCGCGCAGGGCGGCCGCGAGTTCGCCAATTTCTTCCATGAGCCACATGAACGTGCCCTCGACACCGCGCGCTTCGTCCTTTCGCGAATACATGCGGTCGATCAGCTGCTGAAGTTCGTCGAGTGTCATTGGTCTACTTCCCCAGTTCTTTCACGATGTTGTCCGCACTGTACACAACCTGCAAAGCCTCACGAATGGCGCTGGAATGCACCGAAACAGAGCGGGCTTGTTTGTCTGTATACACATAATTACCCGACAGCGACTGCACGTTGCCGTCGAAGATCAGGCC
>JAYVNW010001240.1:0-3222 GCA_043758225.1 Candidatus Kuenenia sp.
GTGCGAATCACGTGTACTGCTCTCGGCGGTCACCGGCAGTTCCGACGGAACAAGTGCTTCGGACCCACTTCAGGCCGACTACGCCACCATGATGCAGACCTATGCTTCGACTGGCTCCGCGACATCTGGCTCGATAGCAGGCCAAAGTAGCTCGGCCTTCATGAACTCTATGCCTGACGCTGGCTTCGGGTTAAATGATTTGAGCGGAACAGCCGCGATCAATGGCACAGAAATCGAACAGATTGTTTCACCATACAGCGAACAGATTGATGAAGCAGCCACTGGTTTTAGCGATAGCACGCTGCACACCTGGCAGGGCACACAGCAGCAAACGAGTAATGTGCCAACCACCTCGGGGTCAACGGAAAATGGAGATGCACCAACTGCTTCCGGTGATTCGGGCACGACTGATCCTTGGTTGGGAGCGTTTTTTGGTGATGGGCAGAGTACATCCTCCAACTCAGCGGGAAATGACTCGAACACAACAGGGCAACAGTCTGCGAATGGCGATGGCACTCCTTCAGAAGACACTGGCGGTGATGACAATCTACCGGCACCAACCGTTAGTGGCGGGTTCACGACGACAACCACTGTCAACGGCGACACAACAACCACGACTTACACGCTGACCAGTTCAATTTCGCTGGAATCCGGCAGCATGGCCGGGGGTGATCAGGCCGACAACGGCCGCTGGGATATTCCAGCCGACTGGACCGACAAAGCGGGCACCATCCCGGAGGAAAGTGACGAATCTGCGAGCGACGATGCAGACGCTGACGAGACTGCGGACGACGCAACGGATGCCACTCCAACGAACGAATCGGGCATGCGTTTCAAAGCTAGTTCCACAATCACGGTTTCCGTGACGACCGGTCCCTATACTGCTCCGGACGGAAGCTCGGGCACAACAAAGAGCGTGACGTATACATCGGCAGGCTCAGTCGTGATCATGGTCTCCGGATCATGGTCCAGCGGCGGCGAAGGAAACACCGGAACCTTGGTTACAGGAGACACCACTACGGATACAGAATCATCGGGTGGTTCTGAAACGCTCCAGTCCGTCGCAGAATCCTCAATGACACGGGCGCCCCGAGAACTCGCAATGGGCGGCAATGGTACGTCGGCGTCAGCATCGGGCGAGTACTTCTGGTACGCCTATGGCACAATGACGTTTTCCGTCACGATCTCAACGACGACGATGGACAACGGAGCTGCCGGAGGTGGCCTGTCGGTTCCCTCCGCAAGCCTAAACCTGTCTGCGGGAGCTGGCAGCTTCTCGACGGATAAATCGAACGTCTCATTGCAGGAATCATCGACATCCGGCCGCGGTAGTGCCGCAAAATCAGTACAGGTTAAGGACAAGAATGTCAGTGGCTCGGCCACCAGTTTTACACTAAATCTGGGCGGCGACGATGATTCGGGCAGTAGTGATGAGCCGACTGAAGACGACGGCCCGGTCTCGTTTTCGAGTACCAGCCACAACAGTCATAAACGGACCACACTGTACGCCAGACAGTCCAGTGGGCAGTCGGCTTATTCCCAATCGTCGGCCAGCACCAAAGCGGACATCGAAGACTCTTCGTCTGGCAGCACCACCATCACATTGTCGATCAGCGAGTTCAGCTACGAGACAAAATCAAAAAGCAAATCGGAGTTCGCCTACATCTCTGAATCGCAGTCGACCTCTGACCCACCAGGCAGCTCTGACGGTACGCCAGGCTCGCACAGCGAATCCGCATCGTCCCACGTCAAGGAGACGTTGGATGAAAGCGAAAGCACGTTTGGATTCGGCTTTGGAAGTGACGGCGTCGACTTCACCAACGAGTATTCATCAAACGAAACGGTCAGTGATGTTTCGAAGACTGAAACCATTTACGGAACCTGGACGGAGGTCTATCCATCAATCAGTTCAGGCGACAGCAATGAATTGCCGCCGCCTGTTTGGGTCCAAGGACCGGATTTGTCAAACGGCCAAATCTATGACGTTCAATACAACTACGGAGGCAATTTAGAAGATGGCTTTGAAGGACAGTTGACTGCCACGTTTCATTACTGGGTAGACGGCGTCGAAAATGGAGCCGTCGTCAGATACGGCGATCCTGTTACAACGACGACAGTATTTCCCAATACGAATACGAATACGACTGACGGCTCAAACGGCGAGGAAACCTGGGCGGACGATTCGGGCACTGGGGATGCGGGAACTCCTGATGGGGATGGCGGGACCCCGACGGCTGGATTCGACGCAAGCGGTGGCGGACAATCTGGAAATGGGGGCGTTCCGGATGGCGGTACCGTCGTCACCCAACCCAACGGTGACCAATACGTTTATGACGCAGATGGAAACTTGTATGGAATGATAGGAGCAAACGGATACGTGTTTTGGCCGCTGAGCTGGCCGAAACCAACGGAGGATCCTGGTCACTTGAACGCATTGGGACCATTCGTCAAGCCACCGTTTATGGACTGGGATGCCGTTGATCAATACGGAAATCGCAGTCCACGTATTCATGGCGATGATTTTCCTGATCACGTGCCCAAAGAGTGGTCACCGGGAAAAATCCAGCAGTTGATTGACGAGGTAGAGACCTCGATCGCGAACCGAAGGGAAAACCTCGACACAACGACCGAGTCGCCTGAAGCTCACAGGGGCCACGAGTGGCGGATCGACAGAGAAGAAGAATGGCTAAAGGAACTGCAGAAAGCCTTGAAATCCGTTGCTGAGACCGGGGCAGTTACAGGGGCCGCTGTCGGTACTGGGTACGGGTTCTATAAATTCCTGGAGGCCTCGGGACTGTTCTTGGATCGCGCCGCTGGAGCGGCACTTTTTATGGTGTCGCCACCAGGAATGTGGGACGATCACAGCGGGATGGGGCAAGGTCCGAGTTAGGTGTGAATGCTGTATAAATCGAAGATCTTCGAATCGGTGAGACCGGACCCGGATTGCGCGACAAATCGCGATCCGGGGTCAAAACTTTTGGGTCATTTTAATTTTCGGGCGGCAATATTCATTTTTGAATCGCGGCAGCCGCGTGGCGTTTTCACGACAAGAGTGATAATAGTTCAAGAATGATTGGACCCTTATGCCACTTCCGGAAAACCTGGAATCGTTGTGGAATCAGGCGGCGTCTGAAGAATCCTTTCTCACGCTCGTAACAGACCTTAGATCATATATCTCCGAACACTGGGTTGAAGAACAGCACAGCATCGAGAGTCTGTTGC
>JAYVNW010001241.1:0-8251 GCA_043758225.1 Candidatus Kuenenia sp.
GACGTCAACTTCAGCACCGGCACCTACGAATCTGGTGAATTCACTCTCGACACCTTCACTGGCGGCCCCCCCCTACGATCATCATTGCTGGTTTCGACACGGGCATTCTGGACTTTGTTTACAACGGGAAGTTCGTTTCGCGACACTTGACCGACTGTGCCGCTGCTGCCAAGAACCACGGCGACTACGTCAGTTGCGTCGCCAAGCTGACCAACGCCCTGACGAAAGCCGGGCTGCTGACGGGTGCGCAAAAGGGAGTGATTATGAGTTATGCTGTCAAGTCGAACATCGGCAAGTAATCGCTCTTCTTTCCAGAGCGAGATCAGCGTAGCTGGCAACAACCTGTCGCGTATCTGATCACGTGACACTGTTTACGGGCGCATGGATTCTCATCCATGGGCCTTGTTTCATGCTGGCTCACTCCTCGCAAGCCGCCGGGAACCACTGGCGGCAGCTTAGGATTTTTGCGAAACTTTCCATTTTTCGTCGGGGAAATCGGCGTTAGATTCCGCACTGACTCCTGGAGACCGATCGTCGCGCGTGTTTGGGAATGGGAATATGATTGTCAACAAACTCGATGACCAGGCGATCTTTGAAGTCGCTCGCAAAATCAGCTCCGGGAAAGCTCGCCAAGCCTACCTGGCGCAGGTTTGGGGCGACGACCCGGCAATGGCGCAGCGAATCGAAGCCCTGTTGCAGGCCCACGATGAGAGCGGCAGTTTTCTGGAATGTCCTCCGCCAGGCATCAGCAGTCCACTGACGATCAGTCAGGCGGCTCCCGAGCGTATCGGCACCCAAATCGGTCCCTACAAACTTTTGGAGCAGATCGGCGAAGGGGGCATGGGAGTCGTGTACGTCGCCGAGCAATCCGAGCCCATTCGACGGCGGGTCGCGCTGAAGATTATCAAACCAGGCATGGACTCGCGGCAAGTCATCGTGCGGTTCGAAGCCGAGCGGCAAACGTTGGCGATCATGGACCATCCCAACATTGCCAAGGTACTGGACGCAGGGACGACAGAAGCGGGTCTGCCGTACTTCGTGATGGAGCTGGTCAAGGGTACTCCCATTACCGAATTCTGCGATGCCCAGAAGCTTACCACTCGCGAGCGATTGAAACTGTTTGCCGCTCTCTGCCAAGCCGTTCAGCACGCACATCAAAAGGGGATCATTCATCGCGATATCAAGCCCAGCAATGTTCTGGTCGAAGTGCATGACGTGGTTCCCGTCCCCAAGGTTATCGACTTCGGTGTCGCCAAAGCCATGGGTCAGCAACTGAGCGAAAGGACGCTGCACACCGGCTTTGCCCAGATGATTGGCACGCCGCTGTACATGAGCCCCGAACAGGCTGGTCAGAGCAGTATCGATATCGACACCCGCAGCGATATCTATTCGCTGGGTGTTCTGCTTTACCAACTGCTCACCGGAACGACTCCCTTCGACAAGGAGACCCTCACGAAGGCAGGCTACGACGAGATGCGGCGGATGATCCGCGAGGTCGATCTACCGCTCCCCAGTGCCAGAATCAGTACGCTGCAGGCGCAGGCCCTCTCTACGGTTTCCGACTCCCGGAAGATCGAGCCTCGGAAGCTCAGTCAGCAACTCCGCGGCGAGCTCGACTGGATCGTGATGAAGGCCCTGGAAAAAGACCGCTCGCGGCGATATGAATCCGCCAGCGCTTTTGCGGCCGATGTACAGCGGTATCTGAACGATGATCCGGTGCTGGCTTGTCCGCCCTCGGCCTCGTACCGCTTCCGAAAGTCCGCCCGGCGGAACAAGGCCGCGCTGACGACGACGGCCCTTGTCGCGGTGGCCCTCGTGATCGGCGCTGGTGGTAGCGTCTGGCAAGCGCTTCGAGCCACCCAGGCGGAGCAGAACGCCGTGGATGCCTGGGAGCAAGAATCCCAACGGCGGCAACAGATCGAGCAACAGAGTAACCGTGCCAAAGCTGCGGAACAACTAGCCAAAAGCAATGAGCAGAGGGCGCGAGAGGAAAAGTCGAAGGCAGAGGAGTCGCAGGCCGACACGCTGGCCTTCAGCGAATTTCTCGTCGATGACGTACTGGCGGTTGCCAGACCGGAGGGCGTGCAAGGTGGCCTGGGAGTTGATGTGACAGTCGCTCGCGCGCTGGAAGCGGCCGAAGTGAAACTGGCGGAGAGGTTTGCGGGGCGCCCGCTGGCCGAGGCGGCGGTCTGCGACGCCATCGGCAAGACGTGGCGGAATCTGGCAAAGTACGAACAAGCCGAACGGCACCTGCGGCGGGCCGTTGAGCTCCGCGAGCGGCTGCTCGCTCCAAACGACCCAGCGACCCTCAGTTCGCGCAACAGCCTGGGGATACTTCTGAGTGACATGGAGCGTCATAAAGAGGCGATCTCCATTCTCGAAGAGATACTGGAGACGCGGAAGGTGACGCTCGGACCTGACCATCGCGACACGCTTCACGTCATGAGCAGTCTGGGTTTGGCGTACTCGGAGGCCGGACAAGTCGAGCAGGGCCTGACGCAGCTCGAACAGGCCCTGGAAGGGCAGCGGGCACAACTTGGCCCCGACCACCCCGACACGTTTCGTACGATCAACAATCTGGCCGTCGCGTACCTGAGAGCGGGCGAACTCGAACGAGCGCTGCCGCTGCTCGAAGAGGCACTGAAAACGTCTCGCGAGAATTTCGGCACCGACCATCCCACTACGCTTGTCATTATGACCAATATCGCCAGAGCGTTTTCGGATTCCGGCGATCCCCAGCGGGCCTTGCCGCTCTTGGAGGAGACGTTGACGTGGCAGAAAGTGAAACATGGCGACGCCCACCCACGCACGCTCGCCACGATGAAAAACCTAGGCGACGTCTATGCCATTCTGGGCCGCCCCGCGGACGCCGAAAGTATCTTCCTGGAGGCGCTCGCCGGGGCACGCCGCCAGCTCAGCCCCGATCACCCCGCCCTCCATAACTGCCTACATGTCTTAGCGCGATTCTATTGGAAGATGGGTCGCCCTAAAGAATCCGTGCCACTTTGGGAGGAAGTGCTGCGTTGCCGGAAGGAAAACCTGGGGGAAGACGACCCCCTTACGGTCAACACCGCCTTCAACCTGGCTGTCAACTATCGCAGTGCCGGCCAGTGGCGAGAAGCCGTCGAGGTCATTGACGAATGGCTGCCGCATGCATGCTCCGCGCGCAGTCATACCGACACGCATTGGCGTATCGAGGAGGCGGCGAGCATTTACGTCCAGTCGGACCAGCTGGTCAAAGCCGAGCCGCTGCTTCGCGAGCTGGTTGAGCTCTCGAAACAAGAGGCCGGGGCCGAGTCGCCGCAATGCGCCGCAGCAATAGCAAGGCTCGGCTTGAACCTGCTGTACCAGAAGAAATACACCGAAGCCGAACCGCTACTGCTTTCCGGCTACGAAGGGATAAAGCAGCGTGAAGGAAAGATTTCGCCTGTCGACGAGATTCGCCTGACCGAAGCAATCCAGCGACTCGTGCAACTTTACGAAGCCTGGGGCGAGCTGGAAAAGGCCGAACCGTGGCGCATGTTACTGCCCACGGGGCAGCCGATAGTACCTGTTAAGTCCGGCCAGGACTGATTGCCTTAGATCCCAGAATACAAAGCGGCCGGTGAGGTTCAGCCGCGAGGCAAGACCCTCACCGGCCCCGCATCTCCCCAGCGATTGGTTTGCCCGCCGGGGGTGATGACGTTTTAATTAGCGCAGACCGAACACGAAACTGGAGACTACTCTCATGGCATTGCCCACCTGGTTTGCGAACACGATGACCCATTTAAAAAGTAATCAGTCGCGGCGAGCGCGCCGCCGGCTCGCTGCGTTACGACACACACCCGCCGAGCCACGCCTCGAGAAGCTCGAAGACCGACTGCTTCTCTCCGGCTTCGGCACCGGCGATGGCGCCTACATCGTGGAACCCTGGCCCGGCAATTACCACGCAGTGCAGATTCAGCCGACCGACTCTAAGATCGTGGCTGCGGGTAGCGGGTGGGTTACAGCCGACCTCACTGATCTCCGCATGGCCGTCGGGCGCTACGACGCGCTGGGCAACACGGACACGAGTTACGGTAGCGCTACCGACGGCACTCCCGCGGGCGTCTCGACGCCGCCGCTGGGAGCCGGCCCCAGGGAAATCGCCCGTGCGCTCGTACTGCAGCCAGACGGCAAGGCGCTTTTGGCGGGCGAGGTGGGCGATGGCGGAACACAGGTCAGCGTGCTTGGCGTTGCCCGCCTGAACACGAATGGCACGCCGGACAGCAGTTTCGGGAGCGGCGGCTGGAAAAGTTTTAACGTCCAGCCGAGCGGCCTGTTCCAGACGGCATACGGCGTCGCCCTGCAATCCACCGGCAAAATCGTGGTGAGCGGATCCGCCAATGATTCAGTAGGCAGCACCGCGGTGGTGGCCGGCTTCACCGCGAGCGGGGCGGTGAACAGCGGCAAGGGAGGCTTCGGCCAGATTGTCCAAGGCAAAGCGACCGGATACAGCCTCAATACATTTGCCGGTTCAAAAACGAATATTTTTACCGGAGTCGCCACCCAGAAGGACGACAAGCTGGTCGTAGTGGGTATCGAATACGCCGGCGGCGACGGCACCCAGCGTTTGGTCGTGACCCGGTACACCGCCGCAGGCGTTCTTGACACGACTTTTAATGGCAGCGGATACAACGTCTTCCTGCCCGCAGGCCTCGCCAACACATCCGCCAACAGTGTGGCACTGCAAGCCGATGGGAAGATCGTCGCCGCAGGTTTTTGCGAAGGCAGCGATGGTAGGGCGGACATGCTGGTCGCCCGGTTCAATACCAACGGAACGCCGGATACCAGCTTCGGCGGCGGCAGCGGTTATGTGCGCTTTGATGTGGACGGTGCCGCGACGGCAACGGCCGAGCTCGCATACGGCGTGGCGATTCAGCCGGACGGAAAGATCGTGGCGGGTGGCATTGTACTTGGCGCGTCGACGACCGGGTATAACGTGCTGGTCGCCCGCTTCAATGCCAACGGAACCGTGGACGGAACGTTTGGCACGGGTGGCGGCAAGGTTGTCGCCGGGCAAGCCGGCCAATCGCTTAGAGCAAATGCGGTGACTCTTGAGGCGGATGGCAATATCATCGTTGCCGGTAACTCCCAGTTCGGGAGCGATGCCCCCCACCCACTGTTGATGCGATTCTTCGGGTCGTCTGCCAGCCCACTCCGGGCCGCGAGCGTGGCCCCAGCCATCGCGAGCCTAGCCAATGCGGCTCTGGTCAGCGTGGCGACAGCCGTGAACCGGGTGGCAGCGCCTAAAGACACGGTTGTTCCGCCGCCATGGGCTTCTGGTGTGGCATTCGTCGGAAATTCGGTTCTGGCCAAGAGCGTGGCGACGAGCCAGCTTGGTCGCGCCATTGGCGCGACCGTTTCGCCGCGCCGCGAATCCTCAATGGTCACGTCCGCGGTGGATCGAATCTTCGCCGAGGACGACTTGCTTGGCCGTTTGCTCGCGACAGACCCGCTGGGTTTCATGAACTTCAAGTATTAACTGATCGCGTTCGACATGAGCCGCCGGAACTAGTTCCTTCGCGGCTCGCTGATCGCAGAATGTAAAGCGGCCGGTGAAGTCTATCGGCCGAGCAAGCCCTCATCCCGACTTGTCGGGACATCTCCCCAGCGCTCGGTTTGAGCGCCGGGGACGATGTTTTTTGCCGCAGCCCTCAAGGAATTTTTCCCATGAAGTGCTTCAAGTTCAGCCGTCTGGTTGCCAGGGCCTGTGAGGAAATTTGTGTCAGGCAGGAAGTGCTGAAGTTTGAAGGAAGGTTCAGGAAAGGTTTGGCATGCGACCTTCGAAGAGATTGCGAAGTGGTTCAAGACTTCTTTCCATTTTGGGATTGGAATCGTCCACTTCTTCGAGGTTTCGTGAAGCGCCATGAAGATCAATTTTCAGGGCGGAATCACGACTCGGGTATTGTTTGCGGTTTCTGATGAACTTTCGAATCACGCTGTTCACGGATTTGATTATGTTCGTCGTGTAGGTCACTTTGCGAATCGGTGGAGGCACGTCGAACATCGAAATAATGTGAGGCCGTGTCGCTCACCACTGCTTTGAGATCGTAGGATTGCCATTCAGCAGCGGTTCAAAGATCCCTTCGCCATCCTGCGGAACACTGATCGGCAGCTGTCCCGATCCTCACTGAATCGTCTTCGGGCTGGTGAAATTGCGACGATTCCGGCCCTTCGAAGATAGTGCTTCATCGGCTGCTTCGGACGAGGCATTGGACGTCTTTTCTATCGAATCATCATGCAGTCCCTTGGCCGGTGTCGATCGCCGTCCGCGATGCACATCCATCTCTGTGTTGAGCACTTTCAGCGTCGTCAAATTCTGTGCCCAACCCGCCGCGAAATCTTCTGTGTTCTGGATTAATGCCACGTCCATGTGTCATTCTCCGTAAAAGAAGATTTCTGGGTAATAATCCCTCCCAGACTCTGACACAAGATTTTTTGTTTGCCCTGAAACGGTCCGTTTGTTTGCCTGAGTCTGACACACCAAATGTAGTTTGGTTGATGCCCTCGCGCGCGGCGCTGGCGCACACTGAAGCGTCGAAGTTCCAGACGCCAAATTGCTTGGGTCACATCGACTGACGCGAATTCTGACTGCCCAACGTATTTCGCTTGTGGAGATCCGGCGTGGAATTGGTAAACCTATAGCCATCGCTTCCCCTTCGTTCTGACTTCCAAATTTACAATCAAACATAAATGCACTCAGTGCTGACACTTGCCATCGGGATTGCACCGTCTTACTGTTTGTCGAAGTGAATTGTTTTAAGACCAAACAAAGAGCCGTGTGTAATGCCGTTGAGAATTGTGTTGATGGGAACCGGTGAATTTGCTGTACCGCCGTTTCGTGCGCTGCTGGATTCGCCATTTGCGATCGTCGGTGTGTTGACGCAGCCGGATAAGACCGGGCGAGGGCATCACCAGCATGTGAATTCCGTGAAGGAACTGGCGGTTGCGAAGTCGGTGCCTGTGTTTCAGCCAGAACATGTGAATCGTCCCGAAATGCTGGAGACGTTGCGGTCTTTGCAGGCTGATGTGTTCGTAGTGGCAGCGTATGGGCAAATGCTGAAACCGGAATTGCTCGCCATTCCACGACTGGGGGCGTTCAATCTGCACGGTTCGCTGTTGCCGCGATATCGAGGTGCAGCTCCTGTGCAGTATGCGATCTGGAAGGGTGATTTCATCACCGGTGTAACAATCTTTCAGATTGAACCGGCACTGGATTCCGGGCCGATCGCAGGAGTTGTAGAAACGCCGATCGACGATGGTGAAACATCCGGAGAACTCATGTTGCGGTTGGCGGATTTGTCCGTGCCGCTGACGCTGGATGTTTTACGTCAGCTTGACGAAGGTACGGCAGTATTTAGGCCGCAGGACGCATTGCAGGTGACTCTGGCACCGAAGATTCCTCGCGAAGCGGGTGTGATTGACTGGTCGAAATTCGCACATGAAATCGACTGCCACATTCGAGCAATGCAGCCGTGGCCGAAGGCTTCTTCGATTTTGCAGCGACGCGATCAGGCACCGTTGCGGTGTATTGTGTCGCAGGTGAGGATTTTGGTTGACGACGACGCAATGCCTCGCGGCGAACCGGGCAATCTGAAAGAACATCAAGGGCGTTTGCTTGTGGCGACAGGTGATGGTTGGCTGGAGATTCTGAAGTTGCAGCCTGAAGGTCGAAAAGCAGTCGATGGTCGTTCGTTTTTAAATGGATATCCATTAGCGGATGGGGATGGCTTTATTAAACCATGACAAGTGAAAAAACGTGGAATTCCGGGGCCGTCACGGCCTCGCCAGTGGTTGTATCGACCCTCCGGGCCTAAGTGCAAAGTGCATGCCCCTCCCAAACTTTTCGTTCACTATCTGATCATAACAAACACGATCACACCAATACTCAACTAAGGGAGTATCCGCATTTCGGTTGATCGACGAATCGCCTAATCGCACTACAGTGTGCCGGGTTTTCCGATGAGTTGTGGCAATTCTGTCTGTCCGAATGCGACGTTGTGCTTTGCATCGAATAGCAATTGACCACCGTCAAACTTCAGCGTCAGCGTTGTATAGAACGGTGTCTCGCACGCGACCAGTTTGATGGTGAGTACATTCTTTTCCGTCCAGGCACTGCTGGCAGCGATGAGAGTGTTTTCTGGCACGCTGATAAAACGGTCCATGCCGCTGGCGAATCCTGCTCGAGTTTTCTGCCAATTACCAAAGCCAAGTTGCGTCCTGATCTCCC
>JAYVNW010001242.1:0-1534 GCA_043758225.1 Candidatus Kuenenia sp.
TGCAGGAACTGCTTCGGCAGAGACATCTGGTTGATGATTCACACCATTGCCCTCACGGTCGACCGACAGCGCTGACGCTGAGCCGCGGCACACTGGATCAACAGTTCGGACGGCTTGGATAAACAGCGTCTGAATCGGCCGCTCAACGCGAACTCAACGTGGGAGGGGTCTCCAGATCCGTCGTGAGCCAGCAGAAACTGTTCATCCGGACCGGATTGGAGTCCCGTCCCACAATCTCATGCCTACAGTCGCGCGGCGTGTACAGACAAAAACCTACTTCTTCTTTTTCTTCGCGGATGCACTCTTGTTTTTCTTCGCGGAGCTACCGCCGGACTTCTTAGCCTCAGCCTTGGTTTCGGCTGGCTGACTTGAAAAAACTCGATCCCAACCTGAAACAAATTTCTTACTTGCTCCGGTATGAACTGTGTAGCCTGTCATTCTCTGCAGATCCCTTTCGCGTAGTGAAACAAAAATCCCCCGAATACGCCGTAGGCACATAAGCGGGGGGATCGGAATCAATCATTACACCGAAGCAGCGGCTTCGGTATGTTCTTCAGTGATGGCATCTTCAGTCCCGCCGTCGAACATCAATTGCTTCTGGTCAGCGACTTCCGCCAATCGGACGCGAATGACATTCTGACCGTCGAAAGTACCTCGCAGAAGTTCTTCTGACAACGGATCTTCAATGAACCGTTCGATACTGCGACGCAATGGACGAGCACCATAATCGAGCCCGTCATCAGCTTCGCCCTTGTCAATGATGAAGCCACGAGCTTCGTTTGAAAGTTCAAGCCGTTTGCCCCGTTCCTTCAGACGATCGTAAACCTTCGCCAATTCAATATCGACGATATGCATCAGTTCGTCGCGTGTCAATTTTCGGAACACAACGACTTCGTCAAGACGTCCAAGGAATTCCGGCTTGAACTGTCGCTGCAGTTCGTGCATCAGATTCACTTTCATGTCGTCATACGATTTTTCCTGATCTCGCTCACGCAGAGTATGCAATCCCATGCTACCGCCGTGAGCCATCTTGCTGGCCCCCGCGTTGGTTGTCATGATCAGAATCACATTCTTAAAGTCCACTCGGCGACCAAAGCTGTCGGTCAAATGGCCTTCTTCCATGATCTGAAGCAACATGTTGAAGACGTCAGGATGTGCTTTCTCGATTTCGTCCAGAAGCACTACGGCATACGGACGTCGGCGAATCTTTTCAGTTAACTGACCGCCTTCTTCGAAACCGACATATCCCGGTGGCGCACCGATCAGACGGCTGACGTTGTGCTTCTCCATGTACTCAGACATGTCAATCTGAATCAACGCATCCTGATCACCAAACATGAATTCGGCAAGCGTCTTGGCAAGCAAGGTCTTACCAACACCCGTTGGCCCTGAGAACAGAAACACACCGGTTGGGCGTTTTGGATCTTTTAGACCACTGCGGCTGCGTCGAACAGCTTTGCAGACCTGAGTAATCGCCTGATCCTGGCTGACAACGCGTTTGTGAAGTTCGACTTCCATCTGCAGCAGCCGCACA
>JAYVNW010001243.1:0-1769 GCA_043758225.1 Candidatus Kuenenia sp.
AAACTCAGCAAGGTCAGCGTCATGCGAAACTTGGCACGTTTCCCATGCTGACATGGATTGAACAAACGTCGCTGTGGAAACGAAAACTCGAATCCCTTCGTCAGGTCGTGGACGGTAATCCCGTTCGAACAAAATCCACAGCCATCAGTTCGGCATATGACGAGAGAATGGTTTGGGAACTGGATGTCCATACCTCGAAAACATCGGGTTATGCCTATGTGAAACCGATCATCCAGAAACTTTCGAAAGGATCATGGACTGGCGGCAGACCTGTGGCTCTCCAACGACTGTACAAAAACTATTCTCAACCAGAGTTCGCATTTCTCACCGAACAGGATCGAGCTGTGTGCAGGTGCATCAAAGCATCGGAAGTCTCGACGGGATACTACAAATACACGGAAACCGTATACAACTTTACTGCGGAGGCTCTGACAACGCTAGTTGGACATCCGCTGGTCTTTACCGAGGGCAATCGGACTCAGCCTCTGGAAATCGCATCCCGGCGACCGCAATTGATGATTCAACGCAAGGAGTCCGGACTGAGGCTGGAACTGGATCCACAGCCTTACGGTGAAAATAGCCTCGTCGTCATCAGGGATGGAGCGCAGCGACTTGTCGTCGTCACGTTTACGAAGGAACAAATGAAACTCGCCGGCATACTGGAAGGCGCACTGGATGTTCCGAAAAGCGGCGAAGCCGAAGTGCTGGCGACGGCGAAGTCCCTGTCGTCGCTGTTGTCCGTGCAGTCCGATATCACTTTCGGCAAAGATGCGGCAGATGCCAACGTCAAATCGGTCGATGCGGACGCGCGTCCGCAACTGCATCTGTTGCCGTTTCACGCAGGTTTGCGGGCAGAGTTTTTTGTTCAGCCGTTTGGGGACAGCGGGCCGTACTTTCCTCCGGGACAGGGCGGCGAGAACATCTTCGCTGAGATGTTGGGAGAATCTGTTTCGACACATCGCAATCTGAAGCGTGAACTAAAACTGGCTCAGGAAATTGCAGCGGCGTGTCCGGCTCTTGCAAGCAACAGCGATGAAAATTTTTCCGCCGCAGAATTCTCGTTCGCTGAAGATGCGCTGGACATGCTGTTGCAGATTGAACCACTTCGCGAAGCAGGCAAACTGATCGTCCACTGGCCGCAAGGTCAATCATTGCGCATGGCAGGCTCAGTGACAGAAAAGCAACTGCGAGTGAAAATCGAACGCGACAAAGACTGGTTTGCGGCGTCCGGTGAAGTTGTCATCGATGAACTGCTGCAGATGGATTTTATGAAACTCGTGGACCTGGTGTCCGTCAGCCCCGGTCGATATGTCCAATTGAATGATGGACGGTTTCTCGCTCTGACGGAACAGCTCCGAAAACGAATCGCATCACTCGCGGCGTATGGCGAACGCAAAGGCGACACGCTGCGGTTTCCTCAAATCCGAACGTCGGCATTCGCTGATATCGACGAATGGTGTACGCTCAAAGCCGACAAGCACTGGAACGCGTGCCTCAAACGCATTCAGGACGCAGGCGACGTTGTGGCCGAAGTACCATCAACGCTCAACGCCGAATTGCGAGACTATCAGATCGAAGGCTTTCGGTGGCTCTGCCGCCTGGCGCACTGGGGAGCAGGTGCGTGTCTTGCGGACGACATGGGACTCGGAAAAACGCTGCAGGCCGTCGCCATGCTGCTGCGACGAGGTGCTGCGGGCCCGGCGCTGGTGATCGCGCCAATGTCGGTCTGCTTCAACTGGGAAGCCGAACTGCATCGCTTCGCGCCGACA
>JAYVNW010001244.1:0-4890 GCA_043758225.1 Candidatus Kuenenia sp.
GGTGCGGCGTTTTGCAGAGCAATCCCCAGCATGTCGGTGTACGCTCGCCGACTGCCGGTGTGGTAGTAAACACCGGTGACGCTGTCGCCGAAACAGACAACTCGCACGGCTTCCCCGTCCAACATTTTTTGCCGAATCTTCCGCTCCGGTCCCACCGCCTGCTGCAGGACGGGCAACATCAATTCAGTGATCTTCTGGTGCCCAACCGGGTTCGGATGACAGCCATCAGTGGTCCATTCGTGCAGATTCGTACCGGCACTTCCGGCGTCAGTCCATGCGGCAAAATGATCGATCAATGGGACTCGCCATTTGGCAGCCGTTTCGCGACAGGCCACAACAAACGGCTCCAGTCGAACGTTCGGATTCTCGCTGACGCCATTCACCGCAGCGTCCTGCGACCAACGCGGCTCCGTCATCAAGACAGGAAGAATTCCCCTTCTCAGCAATTCAACAACGATCGTCTGCAGGTTGTTACGATACTCGTCCACCGGAATGCGCGTCGTCGACTGGCCTTTGTCAACATAGCTGTCATTAGTGCCGTACATCACCGTGACGATATCCGGCTGCCTATTGGCCGCGATGGTGCTCTCTGTCGAAAGTGAATCCGAGTTTGCCGCGGGCAGACTGGTTTCATTTGGAAGTTTGATGATCTGATTCAGCCGCTTCAACGCCTGATCCGTTCGCTCCCCGCCAATACCCACATTGATGACTCGCGCGGCTATGTCAGCTTGCAGCAGCCCCTTTTCGACCAGCGCCGCAAACGTCTGTTCGTCTGTCACTCCGGATCGCACGCCTTTGGTAATCGAATCGCCCAGCGTGACGATTGTGACGTGGCGCTTTTCGGAATGGATGACATTCACATCATCGGCCGCCGCCATGGTGAGGCTGTTCATAACCAGCACCATGCAGCACAGATGAACGAGTTGGAGGAAATTTGATGTGGATGCAGAATGATGCATGTCTCGAACTCGCTTGCTGTTTTGACTATGGAACTGCACGTGGTTCCAGGTATACACTTCCCGGCCAAAAATGAGATGTCGCTCACGCGGCAAGGATTGCCTTCTGGCGGACGAAGCGGATAATCCTGCACATCCACTCTAAGAAAATTTCATTCAATTTGCGGCAACATGCCACACTCAAAGAAGAAATCACAAGGTTATGCGAAACTTCTGCCTATTCATTTTGTGTATCGTCACTATGACCGAATCACCGCGTGCTGAAGAACCTGTCATCTTTGTCTCTGCGTTCAAGTCCGGGGAAGAAGGAGCGATTCATGCCTATCGATTTGACTCAACGAACGGTCAGTTGAAACTGTTGCATCGCACAACCAATATTGAAAACCCATTCTTCACTGCGATCTCACCAAACGGGGAATTCCTTTATGCGATTGATGCAAAGCAATTCGGTAGTAAAGAACATGAATTTGTAGCTTCGTATGAAATTCAGGGACGTGACGGAAAGTTGAAACGTCTGAATCGGCAATCAAGTCGTGGCACCGCGTCGTGTTACCTGGATGTTGACGCGACTGGAAAAACTGTTGTCGTGGCAAACTATTCTTCCGGAAGCCTCGCTTCAATGCCGGTACGTGAAGATGGTTCGCTCGGTGAAATTGTGTCATTCGTGCAGAACAGTGGATCAAGTGTCAATCCGCAGCGGCAAAAGGAGCCACATGCTCACTGTATCGTAATCAGCCCCGACAATCGATTTGTGCTCGCCGCAGACCTTGGAATCGACAAGGTTCTGATTTTCGAACTGAACGCAGCGACTGCGGAGATCAAGCCAAACGCAGCTCAACCTTTTGCCGAGCTGCCTCCAGGATCAGGGCCGCGCCATTTGATATTTCATCCCAATGGAAAACGCGTGTATGTGATCAACGAAATCAAAAACACTGTCACGTACTTTGACTATGCGAAAGAAACCGGAGAGTTGACTCAACAGCAAACGATTTCCACAGTGCCAAAAAATTTCGACGGTATCAGTCACACGGCGGATCTGAAAATTACGCCCGACGGTCGATTCCTCTACGGCACAAATCGCGGCCATGACAGCATCGCCATCTTTCGGATTGCAGAAGACGGACGTCTCAGTCTCGTCACTATTGAACCCAGCCTTGGAAAAGGCCCGCAGAACTTGCTGATTACTCCCGACGGTCGCTGGTTGTTGTGCGCCAACATGCCGGGCGACAACGTCGCCGTCTTCGCAATCAACGCCAGCACTGGCGGCCTGAAATCAACAGGAGTTCCGATCTCAATACCAATGCCTTCGTGTATTCGCTGGGTTGAATGAAGCGAGGTTTGAATGCAACGAGGTCTATTTGATGTGTTTCCCAGTGTTTACTGGCTGAAGACTGAAAATGCAGAAGTCTGTGGAGAAAAACGTCCTGAACAGAAGGGTCTTGGAGACGTCGGGGCAATCTAATGAGACTTGCACTCTTGAAATTGTAAGCAAAGTAAATTATGGACGAGAATCCCTATCTTCCACCAACAGCAGCGAAAGAGCCCACACGTTCACGCCGTCGAATGTTACACGTTGTATCGTGGCGCATTGCAGGTGCCGTCGTCACCCCAGTTTTTATTGGGATCTCAATCTACTCCGCTGGCGGAGGCCACGGCCAATACGTTGGTGCTCGCGCATCCTATCCTGTCCCAATGCTTTTGACGCGATTGACGGACAATTCAATTTCGCCCGCAATCATCGCACTCATAGTTCTGCGATATCCTTTTTTTGGAGTTATTCTTGGCATTGCAAGCTTCAGGGGTTGGAAGTGTGGCGTTTTAACGGCGGTCGTGCTCGCATGCTTTCACTTTGTTGCTGCGCTCGTTGCGTTTTCAGGAGTTCTTTCAAATTTTTCGTGATGCCGAGCAGAAGAAAGCTGGGGACTCAGTTCAATTCTGAAAGCGAAATCAATGAGTGACAACCGCTGCGTACCCTGCTCCATTCCAAATCCCCGACCGTAGTCAGTTGTTTGGTACAACGATTTGCGGCCCTCGACCGCGCATTGCATTTCGCGCAGAACGCAAAAGGGAAGGCAAGGGGGGCAACATTATGGATGCGGCCATTTCGATTCACAGTGCTCAGTCTCCCGTTCGACTTCACCTTGAACAAAAGTCACGCTCACGGGCAAGGCCGGGCAAGAAGTGACAAATCCACAAACAATGAGCTGCGTGCGCTGGTACACTTTTCCCTTGGTACGCTGTCTTTTTGCTTTTTCTCTGTGGCCGACGCTGTACTTAAAGATCTCCGTGCCGAACGCCTGGTTCGACGGGCAATTGAAAAAGTGATCGCAAAAAATGCTTGAGTCACCACTTCTGAAACTGACTCTGGGCTACATCAATCGAACATGGTGTCGTGCCGATTCTGCCAGCACGATGCCCGTCATCAATCCGGCGACTGGCGAAACGATCGCGGTTGTGCCGTTTATGGGACGCAGCGAAACAACTCGCGCCGTTGAAGCTGCAGCCCGCTCACTGGCGATGCCAGCAACAATCGAACAGCGTGCCAGATGGCTGGAGCATCTGGCTGATCTGATCACGGAGCACCGCGAAGAACTCGGTCGCATCATCACGCATGAACACGGGAAACCGCTGACTGAAGCACAGGGTGAAGCGGATTATGCGGCGAGCTTCTTTCGCTACTACGCAGGCTGTGTCGATCACCTGAAACCAAAGCTGTTGGCTGAACGACCTCGTAATCATGCCTGGACCGTTTACTCTCGTCCCGCCGGTGTCGCCGCGCTGATCACGCCCTGGAATTTTCCGCTCGCCATGCTGGCCAAGAAGTTCTCGGCGGCCCTCGCGGCTGATTGCAGTTGTGTGATTAAACCGTCTTCGAAAACTCCGCTGTCAATGGTTGCACTGTTTTCGCTGATCGAACGCATTGGATTGCCACCAGGCAAAGCGAATCTGGTGCTGGGGCCAGCGAGTGAAATCAGCGACGTGTTGTGCGAACACCCGGCTGTTCGAGTCATCAGTTTCACTGGTTCCACGGCAGTAGGCAGGAAACTGGCCGCCGACTCAGCACCGCATTTGAAGCGGCTGTCTCTGGAACTCGGCGGTAACGCACCGTTCATCGTATTTGACGACGCCGACATAGATCACGCTGCTGATCAGCTCATGGCCAACAAGTTTCGCGGAGCTGGTCAGACGTGTGTGTGTGCTAATCGTGTGTACATTCAGAAATCCATTGCAGATGTGTTTGTGAAGAAGCTGGTTACCTGCGTCAACACACTCAGAGTTGGCAACGGCATGGAAGCGGGCGTGACGATGGGGCCGCTTATCGATCGCAAAGCATATGACAAAGTGAAACAACACGTTGACGATGCGATCGCGCACGGCGCGAAACGTGTTGCTGGCGCAGCACCGATTGAACCACAACCGAACGCAGGTCACTTTTTCCCACCGACTGTTTTGCGCGGCGTCACGTCTGAGATGGAATGTGTAAACTTTGAAACGTTCGGCCCGCTGGCTCCCATCATCGAATTCGAGACCGAAGACGAGGTGATTGCAGCGGCTAACCGCACCGAATATGGACTCGCTGCTTATGTCTTCACCGCGAGCGACGACTGTGCCGCGCGCGTCATCCCGCGTCTGAGCTTCGGGCATGTGGGACACAACACGGGTTCCGGCCCAACGGCAGAAGCTCCTTTTGGCGGCATGAAACACTCCGGCTTCGGCCGCGAAGGTGGCCTTGAAGGTCTGCACGATTTCATTGAAACGCAGACGGTTCCGCGACAGTAGTCACCATAGCAGCCTGTGAAAGCGACAAAGGAAACCGAAAACCGAAGTATGATTGAACGCAGAAGTCAAAGGCGGCTCCGCCGCAAGTGAAGGCGGTACTGAGGTGCCGCACTCCAAGGGTGAACGGTGTTAGGAACCACCTTTGAATGTGAGT
>JAYVNW010001245.1:0-5110 GCA_043758225.1 Candidatus Kuenenia sp.
AGCGGCAGTTTCCGCCGATTCAGTCGAATACCGGCATGTCTTGCAGCAGTTGCCTCAAATAGATCGCTTCCGTTCATTGCCCAGCGGCAGAGACCGACGTCTATTTCTTTCCAAGTGCGCGCTGTTGCCGGAAAAATTCCTGAAGAAGCGCACGGCAATCTTCCTGCATCACGCCACCCATCACCGCAGACTGATGATTCAAACGAATGTCTGATGTCAGACTAAACAGCGTATGACAGGCACCCGCTTTGGGATCGGTAGCACCATAAACAACCCGAGGAATTCTAGCCTGCACGATCGCGCCGGCACACATGGGACATGGCTCAAGCGTGACGTACAGCGTGCAATCCAGAAGTCTCCATGATTTCAAAACTTCCGCCGCCTGAGTGATCGCGATCATTTCCGCATGCGCCGTGGGATCGTTCAGCATCTCACGTTGATTGCAGGCTTCGGCGATGATCCTTTCGTTGTGAACAATAACAGCACCGACAGGAACTTCCCCCTGATCAAACGCCAGCACGGCCTGATCGAGTGCCTTCTTCATCCAGAAATCGTGCGGAGTAAATGGATGAGATAGTCGATCGTCTGACACTGCGGGCTTTCCCTGGAAAAAGTGAAATCTAAATCTGCAATTTTGTAAAAGTTGCAACGAAATAGCATTGTAAGAAATTCAAAAGGATCCGACGAATCACAGTAGTTTTGTGTCGTAAAATTCGCCTCAAGAGATTTACAAATTTGTCGCAACATGCACGGTCTCAATTGGTTGTGGTGATTTTCCGGCAGTGAATTTGTGCCGATATGATGATCGTCAGCCATCGAATGGCACGGTCATTGCTTAGAGCTTCTTTCGAGAGAGAGACCGGACTCGGAGTGAGATCCTTGAGTCCAACCGCTGCCCTGAGAGCGCAGCACACTGCCGTGAGAAAGCAGTGACGAGAGAGACGATGGCTCGCCTGAGAAACGAGCCCCGTGAATTTGAACGAGCGCCTGAGAAACCTCGTTCCTGAAGAAGGCCATCGGATTATTTGAATCCGATCGGCCTTTTTTTATGCGCCACAGATTTGTTGCTCAACCAGGAGTGTGAGTAAGTACAGGTCCGGTCAGCATCAATCGGTGGGAGTGTCCGGCTCAGAATCCAAACTCATCATTTGCTGACCAGCAGTTTTGGACGGAGGCGAATTCGATACAATTCACTTCTTCGAAAACTACGACCTGGCAAACAACCTGGACTTAACAATGCGAATCATATCCTGCTTGACCCTCGCAATGGTGACATTCTGTGCTGACGCGAGCACCGGCGTACAACCTGGATTTGCCGTGAGCACTCAGCCGAATGTTGTCGTGATTCTTGCCGACGATCTCGGCTATTCTGACCTTGGTTGCTACGGCAGTGAAATTGCGACGCCAAATCTCGATCAACTGGCGAAGCGCGGGCTGCGGTACTCGCAGTTCTACAACACTGCACGCTGCTGGCCAACGCGCGCGGCCCTGTTAACAGGCTACTATCCGCAACAGGTTCATCGCGATGCATTACCCAATGTTCCAGGCGGTGGCGGGCCGAATTTTGTGAGACCAGTCTGGGCTCCGTTGCTGCCGAAGCTTCTCAAGCCTGCTGGTTATCAATGTTACTACTCGGGTAAGTGGCATATCGATGGGACTCCGGCGGAAGGTGGTTTTGATCGCAGCTACGAACTTCAGGATCAGGGACGCTTCTTCCGACCAAGGCAGCATCGGGAAGACGGCAATCCATTGCCTGAAGTCAACGAGAGTGACGGCTACTATTCAACAGTCGCCATCGCCGAACATGCCGTCCAGTATCTCAAGTCACATGCCGAATCCGGTACGGATCAACCTTTCTTTGAATACGTTGCATTCACAGCACCGCACTTTCCTTTACAGGCTCTGCCCGAAGACATCGCCCGCTACTCTGATCGCTACAGCGATGGCTGGGAAAAGGTACGACAGACACGGTTTGATCGCATGACGGCGCAGGGGCTTGTCTCCGGAAGTCTCAGTAAAACGGAACGCATGCTGGGACCACCGTATGCCTTTCCGGCACAAATCCGCGAGTTTGGTCCGAACGAAGTTGCGTTGCCAATTCTGTGGGACGATCTGAACGAAGCTCAACGATCTTTTCAGTCGACCAAAATGGCGATACATGCCGCAATGGTCGATCGGATGGATCGAGAGATCGGCAGGATTCTCGATCAACTACGCTTGATGAACGCATTCGACAATACGCTGATTCTGTTTCTGTCCGACAATGGTGCATCAGCGGAAATGATGGTGCGAAGCGATGGCCATGATTCAAACGCTCCACCTGGTTCAGCCACGACACATCTATGTCTCGGACCAGGATGGTCAACAGTCAGCAATACGCCGTTTCGGCGGCACAAGACATGGGTCCACGAAGGCGGAATCTCTACACCGTTGATCGTCCATTGGCCCGATGGAATCAACTCGCAAGGAGAACAACGCCGCACGATAGGACATGTTATTGATGTTGTACCGACCATTCTTGAAATCGCTGGCGTTGATCGTGCAGCGAAGGATAACAACACTTTGCGCCCCGACTCACCTGGTCGGAGTCTTGTCGGATCATTTTCAAAGGATAATCCTGCGCTGCATGAATCACTCTGGTGGCTTCATGAAGGGAATCGCGCGATTCGCATGGGACGGTGGAAAGCAGTCGCTGCAAAAGACCAACCATGGGAATTGTACGATCTCGAAACGGACCGCAGTGAACAGTCGAACATGGCAAAATCACAACCGGAAATCCTTTCAGGACTGACCCGCCAATGGGATGCGACGACCGACGAGTTCACTCAGTTAAGGTCGTTGGATGTCATTGAAAAATCGCATTGATGGACCTGTAGTGTTCGCTTTTGGACAGCGGACCTGACGTTCTGATCAGGATGCCATTTTGTCGGGGCAGAGTTCCCCTGCTGGGGCAATTCGCCACGAGATCGTCGAGTCGCGTTGTGGCATTCCCTGTATTTCTTGAGAACTTTGATCTTTGGCGGCTTGGCACATCGATTGCCTTTACGACAATTGTGACTGACAGACACATGTCCGCGCTCCAAGGAAATCCCATGCCCGTTACGACAGATACTCGCGACAAAATCAACCAGCTGACGGAAGAAATCAAGAGCCACACTGCGCCTTTTCAGCGTATTGTGAGTCAGGTCAATCAAGTCCTTGTGGGTCAGGAGAAACTGGTCCATCGGATGCTGATTGGCTTGCTGGCGAATGGGCATCTGCTGATTGAAGGGGTGCCAGGTCTCGCCAAGACGACGGCAGTTGCCAGTCTGGCGAAAGCGATCAACACAGGCTTTCAACGATTGCAGTTTACTCCTGACCTGTTGCCAGCGGACTTGATCGGTACGTTGGTTTATCGTCCTCAGGACCAAACGTTTGTCGTTCAGAAAGGTCCAATTTTCTCCAACCTGATTCTAGCGGATGAGATCAACCGTGCGCCGGCAAAGGTGCAGAGTGCTTTGCTGGAAGCGATGCAGGAACGACAGGTTACGATCGGATCGGAAACGTTTCCTCTGCCGGAGCCGTTTCTTGTGATGGCGACTCAGAACCCGGTGGAGCAGGAGGGGACGTATCAGTTGCCGGAAGCTCAAACAGACCGTTTCATGCTGAAGGTGATTGTTGATTATCCAAACCGGAATGAAGAGCTGCAGATCCTTCGCCGCATGAGTAAAACCGGTGCAAAGTTTGACATTCAGCCAGTCACGTCGCCGCGGGAAATTATGGCGGCTCGCGAATTAGTGGATCAGGTCTATGTCGCCGAGAAGATCGAGAATTACATCGTCGATCTTGTGATGGCAACTCGTAACCCGGAAGCCTACGGATTAAAGCTGAAGGATCTGATTCAGTTCGGAGGTTCACCGCGAGCGACCATCAATCTGACTCTGGCCGCGAAAGCGAATGCGTTTCTGGCAGGTCGAGGTTATGTAGTTCCACAGGACGTCAAAGATCTGGCTCTCGACGTGTTGCGGCATCGTGTGGTGATAACGTACGAAGCTGAAGCTGAAGACCGCACGAGTGAATCGATCGTGACCGAGATTCTGAATCATATTCCGGTTCCGTAACGCCTGCAGGAAAACCGAAATGATCCCACGCGAAGTCATCCGCAAAATCCGGCGAATTCAGATTCGTACGTCCCACAAAGTCGACGAGTTACTGGCCGGTAGATGGAACTCCGCCTTCAAAGGTCGAGGCATCGAATTTGAAGAAGTCCGGCCCTATCAGGTTGGCGACGACGTGCGAACGATCGACTGGAACGTCACGGCTCGCAGCGATGTTCCGTACGTCAAGCTGTTCCGTGAAGAACGCGAACTCGCCGTCGTGCTGCTGGTGGATCTGAGCGGATCGCAGAGCTTCGGCACGAACGATCAAACGAAACGCGAACTGGTGGCCGAACTGGGTGCGACGCTGGCAATGTCCGCGATAAAGAATAATGACAGAGTGGGACTGACTTTGTTTACGGATGACATCGAAAAATGCATCCCGCCGCGAAAGGGTTCACGTCACGTCCTGCGACTCATTCGTGAACTGCTCTACTGCGAGCCGGTTGGAAGTCGCACGAATCTTCGGCGGGCGCTGGAGCATCTGAACCGCACTTCAAAGCGTCGCACGGTGGTGTTTCTGATCAGCGACTTTCAGGACAGTGGTTTCGAAGCGACGCTGAAGGTGGCTCGCCGCAAGCACGACATCATTCCGGTGGTGATCAGCGACCCGCGTGAAGGCGAGATGCCGAACGTGGGACTTGTACGACTGCAGGACGAAGAAACAGGTGACGTGATCATGCTGGATACAGCCAGCCGAAAAAATCGCGAGCTGTTTACGAAGTTGTATCAGCAACAAACAACAGCACGCGACGGAATGTTTCGTCGTCAGAGATTGGAACCGCTTCATCTGGAAACCGGTCGGGATCTGGTTGATCCGCTACGACGATATTTCCACAAGCGCGAGAGCCGATCATGAATATCTTCCCCATGAAAAGCCACAGAGACAGTCGTAGCCGAATTCGTAAACATTCAGCTACTTCTTGCTCTAAGGAACTGTGCCGATATAGATTCCCGTTTAACCCGTGGCCGAC
>JAYVNW010001246.1:0-4229 GCA_043758225.1 Candidatus Kuenenia sp.
TAACAGGATCTTCACAGGAAGTTTTTCGCAGTGCAGCGTCGCAAGTTCCTGAATGTTCATCTGGAACGACCCATCGCCGTCGATGTCAAATACCAATGCATCTGGGTGAGCCGACTGGACCCCCATCGCTGCTGGAAGACCGAAGCCCATTGTGCCGAGTCCAGAACTGCTCAACCATCGGCGTGGCTTGTTGAATTTGAAGAACTGAGCAGCCCACATCTGGTGCTGACCAACACCAACTGAAACGTAGCAGTCCATTTTCTGTGTCTGACGCCACAATTCTTCGATCGCGTATTGCTGCAGAATGGCATCGCCAGCGTTTGCATAGGCCAACGGAAACTTGGCCTTCCAGCCGTCGATCATGTGCTTCCATTCGGTCAGATCCGGAATGTCCGAATCGGCCAGAGCGGCATTCAGGGCGACCAGGGTTTCGCGAACGTCTGCGTGAATCGGGATGTGGGCTTCTTTGTTCTTGTTGATTTCCGATGGATCGATATCAACATGGACGATCTTGCCGTGTTTTGCAAATTCTGCCAGCTTGCCGGTTACACGGTCGTCAAATCGAACACCAAACGCCAACAGCAAGTCGGCTTGGTCCACGGCATAGTTTGCGTAGACAGTGCCGTGCATCCCCAGCATATGCAGCGACTGCGGATGAGTTCCAGGGAAAACACCCAAGCCCATAACCGTCATCGTGACTGGAATGCCGGTTCGCAATGCAAACTTCGTAAGTTCTTCCGCAGCTTCGCTTTGAATACAGCCACCGCCAACGTAAAGCACAGGTCGCTTTGCACGCTTGATTGCGGCAAGGACTTGTCGAATTTGTTCCGGAGCAGCCTTAGGAACAGCTGGGTTATAGCCTGGCAAATTCATCTGGGGATCAAAGTCCACTTCGCTGAGCGGAATGGAATCCAGCTGGACGTCTTTTGGAACGTCGATCAGAACCGGGCCAGGGCGGCCAGTTGATGCGATGTAGAAGGCTTCCTTCACGATCCGAGCAACGTCACGGATGTCGGTGATCATATAGTGATGTTTGGTGATCGCGCGACAGACTTCGACGATAGGCGTTTCCTGAAACGCATCCGTTCCGATGACTGATTGCGGTACCTGCCCCGTGATCGCGATCAGCGGGATGCTGTCCAATTTGGCGTCGGCAATGCCAGTGACCAGATTCGTGGCACCCGGCCCGCTGGTCGCCATGCAGACACCGATCTTGCCGGTGGAACGTGCAATGCCCTGAGCCGCAAAGCAACCACCTTGTTCGTGACGTGGCAGAATTGTGCGGATCTTATCACGTTGTTCACGCAGTGCCTGATGCAGCGGCATGCTGCAACCACCCGGGTACGCGTAAATTGTTTCCGTACCCAACCGAACGAGCATCTCGATCAGGATCTGGGCACCATTAATTGTTTGAGTTGCTTTTTCGACGGTAGCCAACGTCGTGACTTTCATTATCGAGTGTTCAAAATTGAAGAGACGAATTTCATAAGAATTCCGACGTTTGCTTTCGATTGCAAGGGGAATTCAACTACATACCGGTCCACTGATCTGGATAACTATGATGATTCTACTGTAATTGCAGGGCGACATAAATATCCATCCTCAAGAATTTGCTGTGCTACTTCGCCGTCAACCACGGCAAAGGCGCTCCAGCCGGAGGAAGCCGAACGATATCTACACCGGTGACTTCTTTGTGTCCTTTGATTTTTTGAATGGATTCAGCAGATGGTTCGCTATCCAGATTCAAAACGGCCACGGAATCACCACCCGGGCGATCTTGTTTGCGCCCAAGTGCCATCTGAGCGATGTTGATATTATGTTCACCAAAAACCGTGCCAATAAATCCGATCAGGCCTGGCACGTCACGATGCCGGTAGATCAGCAGTAGTCCATCGAGATATGCTTCGAAGTGGTATTCATTCAACCGGACAAGTCGCAGGAATTGATTCCCAAAAATTGTGCCGGATGCTTCGAATTTCCCCTGATCTGTTGTCAGAACAACAGACACCATTGATGCGAAATTTTCACAATCTCCACTTGCAGATTCAGTCACATGAATTCCGCGGGCCTGAGCTACAGTCGTAGCGTTGATAATATTAACGCTCTCGTCCAATGCGGCCTCAAGCAGGCCCGCAGTCATGGCATTTGTCAGCAGTCGAGTCTTCTTACTGGCGGCCTCACCACGATAAATAATTTCGGCACTCTTCAGGCTCTGCCCTTTGATCATCTGAGCGGACAACAGTCCCAACCGATAGCTGAGATTCAGGTAGTTCTTCAGTTCGCCCATCTCAGATGCGGAGACTGGTGCCATGTTGACGGCACAACGAATTTCGTTGCGTTTCAAATATGCGACGACGAGTTCTGCTGCCTCAATAGCAACCATTTCCTGAGCTTCTTCGGTGGATGCACCAAGATGAGGCGTGGCCAATACCTGCGGAAGATCAACGAGACGTCGGTCCTTTGGTGGTTCCTCAACAAATACGTCCAATGCCGCACCGGCGACGTGTCCGGATTCGATCGCATCCGCGAGGTCCTTTTCATCCACAATGCCGCCACGTGCACAATTGATGATGCGGACGCCTTTCTTCATCTTCGCAATGCGTTCCGCGTTGATGATGCTGCGAGTCTCTGGCGTAAGCGGGGTGTGGACGGTCAGATAGTCGCATTTCCCGACAATGTCATCGACGTCACGGTAAAGGTCGATGCCATACTCTTTCGCCTTTTCTTCTGAAAAGAAGGGATCGTATCCAACCACATTCATTTCAAAGGCCAATGCGCGCTGAGCGACGCTGAGTCCGATACGACCAAGTCCCACAACTGCCAGAGTTTTTCCAGCAAGCTGAGTGCCCTGGAATGACTTTCGATCCCATTTACCTGACTTCATGCTGGCATAGGCCGGCCCGATATTTCGGGACAAAGCCAGCATCATTGCGAATGTGTGTTCCGCCGTGCTGATTGTATTGCCGGTCGGCGTGTTCATTACCAGCACGCCGGCACGCGTCGCGGCTTCCAGATTGATGTTATCAACGCCAACGCCCGCGCGCGCGATGCATTTCAGGCGTTCCTGACCATTCAATAGTTCTGCTGTCAGTGTCGTGCCGCTGCGAATGATAATTCCGTCGGCGTATTTCAATTCTTCACGGACCTGCTCAGGAGTCAGGCCGCTTTTGATGACGACTTCGATGTCTTCGGTTTGTTCCAGAATTTTCAGTCCAGCCTTGGACAGGCTATCGGTGATCAGCACTCGGTACACGATTGGGCACTTTTCATTTTGGAGGTTAAAGGCTGCTGGAACTTTGAAGATCAGTTCTTCCGCTGCAGTTCTTGGAATTGATGGCGTATTTTACGGTGAATTGAGTCTAATCACAAGATGCGTGCTTCCTTCGTCGTGTTCGGACTGCGTTTTGAGTGGTCTCATTTTCGGGGAATAATTCTCTTGGAGAATCCGTGGTGCATGTGTCCGTCAACAACTCAGGCCCATTGCTTATCGACTGCAGCCTCAGCGACGAACAGTGATGCACACAATTCAGGCAGAGCCCATCATTCCCAAGACTGAAGTTGCGGAGTTGTGTTCACAAAAAACTCCGTAATTACTGTGTTGAAAATGATTTGCGATAATAGTCAATATACTGAGGGAACGTTCAGGCACATCATTTGCAAATAATTCTGGCAGTACATTTTATTTGCAGTTTGCAAAAAGATTGTAATTCCGAGACTGTATTTGACGCCGGGGGGAGAAACGAGATGATTGGTGGCTTTTGGACTCGATTCGGGCCAGCCGTTCCGAAAACGGCAGCAGTACTTTGCCTTATGATGGCGGGCTATCAGGGTTCGGGTCTTTATGGCCAAGACGCTGTGACACCGACTGAGCCTGCGGTTTCCGAGCCTGCTGCGACTCCTTCTTTGCCACTATATTTCTCGGGTGCTAATCCTGATCCTGCGGCACCGATTTGGCCGGATGCAGGTGGGGGAGCCGCCGGATATTGGATAACTCCATCCGCTGGACCAGTTGGCGACGGCGATCCGAAAGAAATGACGCCGGAGAAATTGTACGACCGGTCCGCACATAACATGTTCTCAATTAACATGGTGTGGGTTTTGATTGCTGGCTTTCTTGTGATGTTCATGCAAGCTGGTTTCATGCTGGTTGAAGTCGGTTTGTGTCGAGCCAAGAACGGGGCTCACACTGCTGCAATGAACCTGATGATTTATCCACTTGGCTGTATTGC
>JAYVNW010001247.1:0-4780 GCA_043758225.1 Candidatus Kuenenia sp.
TTTGAATATGGATGTTTGTCGCGAAAGTCGTAGATGAAGAGATATTCTTTCTCAGAGCCTGGCCAGAGGATTCCTACGACATTGCCATCTGCCGCTGTCCTTGCGCGCATTTCATTTACCATCTCTTCAATTCCGCCAGTTCGCATACTTCTGATTAAGTGATCGTTCTCATACACCCCAATCTGGAAGTCATACGTGGTATACTGATCGAATTCCTTGTCGCGAGCTTGGCAAACTACGACGGTCCGACCTTTTTCGAGCTCAAATGTGAATCGGTTGCACCCCTTCAGCCATAGGAGTCCGCAAAAGCAACCTCCAACAAGTAAGCAAAAAACGGAAACGAGGCACCCACCCGGCGATCTGAGAAAAGGAAGCCATTCAAGTTCTGACTGATCCGAGTTGTCTTTCATGCGAATGCTCTTCAGGTACACCAAATGTGAGTCAAGATTGAAGTAGGAGGTCGGAGCCCTGGAACGAATTGCCTTGGCGGCTCCTGCCTGCTCTATTGCCTTTTAAAACTCAAATACTGGGCCCGGGATTTTTCGATCATTGGCCGGATGAAGTCGTCTGCGTCGGTCAGGCAGTATTCAAGATATTCAGCGACCACGGATCGCTGCTCTGCTGTAAAAAAAGAGAAACGATCTCTTGCATAGTCATTGTCATATATCAGATGGAACATCAAATCGACCGTTAGTGTCTTATTCAATTCCGCAGCCAGATACGCTGGAAGATGAAACCGCATACCTTCCGCGTCGAAGAACGACAACGCACTACTGTGTTTGTTCAGTTCTTCAACACTTAGTCGGGACCAGTCGAGAGCTTCTTCTCCGGATCGCAGTTTCCGCAGAGTATACTCGGTCGCGTAATCGTCCATGGCCTCTGCCTGATGCAGACCAATTCCGTCGCCAAGGACGACTGCCGCAAATGCGGTATGGATTCGCTTGATCAATTCCAGGGCCTGTTGAGTTGGCTTTCGGTGCCGCATTTTTATTCAGCGTCCGACGATTCGTCAAACTTTGTCAATGCTTCTTCAAGATTCGATAACACGCCAAGCTGCTCCGCCCAGTGCCGCATGTAGTCCCGATCGAGTTTCCCTTGCATGAAGAGAACGTCCTGAATGTCGATCGCGTCGCGGGGGCGAGCCGACAAGGATTTCAGAACAATCAGATCCTCCGGCGAAACGACATCTACTTTCAGGCTTTCGTCAACTTCGGCATGTTGCCGCCGAGACAGGGCTGACTGCAGGTAGGACGACTCGGCGAGAAACACATCGATGTCCACGGAACGATCGCTGATGGCCACGCCAAACTTCACGAACGGCATTCCGCCTCCGGCATCAACCCAACCCGCACGGTATGCGGCCGGAACGACATATCCGAGCTGTTCCGCCGCATCGAAGACTTCAGGAAGCCGACTCCGATCCACACCAATTGTAAAATCAACGTCCCATGTCGGTCGCGGGATGCCATGGGCTCGAGCTGCCAGCCCGCCCAGTATCGCATAGGGTAGACTTTTGGAGTTAAAAAGCTGAACAAAGTCTCGCACTGCACGATTAAGTCTGGCGTGCATCTGATTCGCTCCGTGCAAGACCTTCCAGAATGTTTTGAACTCGCATCCGATTCTCGCGTTCCAATAATTGAAACCGGCGCCCTACTACCTCTGACTTGCCGTATAGCAGAAATGGTTCGTTTTCGTCGATTGATCGCATCGTCAGTTGCAACCGTTCTCCTGTTGTCATACGACGATAGCGTTCAAGTGTTTCTTTGCTCAGCATGTTCCGTGTTTTCCTTTACTCTGCTACGATTTCTGCAGCGTTCCAGTAGCCGAACTCGTTGCTCCAGTCGTTGGCTTTGTTCTGGAGTTCGATCGTCACAGATTGCCCGGCGAAGTTGCTGAGATCGACAAGCAAGTCCCGCCATTCTACGTTGTTGCCGTTTCGTTTAACGATCGACTCGTGACGTTTTGCACCGTTGACGTTGATGACCAGTTGCCAGTCGCCTTGTTCGTGCGACGCAACGCTCAGTCGCAACGTGACTTTTGCGGCCGTGGGAAGCGTAGTTGTTGTCGTTAGCGTGCAGGGCGCGGTCTGTGAAACGGGATGCGTTCGCACAGCTGGACGGCCGTGATAATCTGCAAAGATTGCGATGCCGCCTTCACCCGTCCTGGATGTTGCATAGCCGGGCAACAGCTGTTCAACCAAGGCCACAAAGTCGTCAGGCTTCGACGATGCACCAGGAACGATGCGTGAACCGATCAGCAATTTTGCATCTGGATCTTCCGGCGGTTTGTCGAGCGTAATGAATGCGAAGAGATCGTGCATTTCCGGAGGTGGGATCTGCTTTTCAAGCCCTTCCGGCATCAACGAAAGTTTGCTTGGCACAACTTCTTCAATGTCGGTGCGAGCGATGATTTCATGTTTGTCTCCCTGAACTTTCAACACGATTCGCTGAGGACTGTCTTCGATCGGCAAACCGGATACCACGCGGCCTTCTTTCGTGACGACTGTCTGTGCCTGATAGGAAGCGCCGATGACGAGACTTGGGTCAAAGACGTTCGACAATAGTTGCTCGAAAGAAGCTCGTCCGTTGCGCGTGATATCCGGACCAACCTCCGCGCCTTCGCCGTAGATCTTGTGACACTGGCCGCAGACCTTTTTAAAGACAACTCGCCCGGCCGCTGGATCACCGTGACTGGTGCGCAGTTCGTTTCGCATCTGGCTGATGAATTCAACGCGGGCCGGATCACGTTCGGTGCGAACAACGCCCCAGTGCTTGCTGACGAGTTCGGCCAGTGGTTTGCTTTTCATGCTGAGCATCTTTTGAGCCTGGTTGGCATTGATCAGCGAGGCCGACACCCTGGCGTCGCGAACCAGTTCGAGTAAACCGATCGCAGAGTCTTCCCGATCCGTCAGTGCTTCGATGGCCGCCGGCTGAACATCAGCAGAGAGATCGGGAAGTCGTTGCAGCAAGGTCTGACTGGCGTCATTCGTGCCGAGGCGGCCGATGGTCTGAACGGCACTTCGGCGTACTTCGGTTAATTTTGACGACGCAAGAATTGCTTCAGCGAGCGGCAGTGCATGGACGTCACCAGCAGTGACAAGAGCATTCACGATTCGCAACTGTATCTGTTCGTCGGACGATTTCGGAAACAGATCGTTCGCGGCCAGGATGGCATTATCCATTTTCAGGGACGTGGCAAGTTCGATCGCGGACAGCGTCGATGGTCGTGTCGCGTCGTTCTTCATCGCTGCGGATAACGATGCGTCGAGTTGCGTGCGAATGCTGCTCAATGCTGCTCCCGTAATTTCGCCCGAACGAATGCGAGCGGTCAGTAACTGCAGGCAGCGATCGGCCGGATCGTCTGTGGCTTCCGTTCCGAGCAGTACTTTGACAAGTTCAGCTACGGCCAGCGTGTCGGGCTTGCTGGTTGAAAGAATTCGATCCGCCGCACGAGGAAGCAGATCAATAACGGGTTTGGGAAATGTACCAGAGTCGGCGGCTCGCAACTTCTGAACCTCCGCCACAAACTCTGCCGTCTGTTTTTCCAACAGAGGATGCAGGTTCTGCCACACGATGCGGGGTACCAGCGGATCGTCACCGGCCTGAGCCAGCACTGCGATTAATGTCTGGATGGTTGGAATGGACTGCTGCTTCGCCGCCGCGATCGCGACCTGCAGTCGAACTATTGGTGAGGAATCGTTGCGAAGTTCGAAGATCGCCTTTGCCATTGATTCTGGAAGTTTTTGCATGTCACTAGCCGCACGAACGACACGGGCTTTTGCTTCTTCCTCGTCATTCTGCGTCAGAAATTTAAGAGAGACTTCCGAATTCAATTTGCCGGCGGATATGAGAGTTCCCAGTGCATTCTTCCAGCCGAATTCCAGTCCGGGCAGATAGAACGAAAGCATCACATTGTCGATCAAGCTCTGGTGGTCGCCGTCCGCCATCAGTCGTTCGGTCAACAGTCGCTGCACAATATCACGCCGGTAGCCGTTCGGAGAGCCAAGTTGTCCGATCAGTTCACCGTCCGACAATGCCGCCATATCCTCCCGCTTCGCTCGCGGCGTGTCTTTGTATCGCAATCGATAAAGCCTCCCCTTCAGACGGTCGATGCCAGCCGGATCGCGATTCGCATCCTGATAGCAATGATAGCGGTCGTACCAGTCGAGAATGTAAAGACATCCATCCGGCCCGGTCTTCTGAACAACAGGCATGAACCAAGCATCGTTGGCACTCAGCAGATCTGGCTCGGGAGATCCCTTATAGGTCGATTCAAAACGTTCGATGCGATCAGCGTTGATGCAGCTACCGTGGATGTTGCCCATGTAAAGTTTCTTGCGATATTGCTCCGGATAGGCATCGCTGTCGTACCAGTGAATGCCGCAATATGCTGCCTTTTGATGTTTATGGCTGACGATGCTTTCGATCTTCCACGTGAACGGCGGATAGGGACCTCCCTGGCGATGGTAGTAACCGGTCTCCGTCAGATGCCACAAGTGATCGATCACGCATGCGCTGATGAAGGCTTCTCCTTCATCGTTGAACGCGATGCCCCACGGATTGCTGGTGCCTTCGCAGAAGACCTGGAACTCACGAGTCTTCGGGTGAATGCGAAACATCGCACAGGTAAAGTCCCACGGCTTCTGACCTTCTTTGAAGTTCGGATTCTTTGGCCCGTACGTCACGTGTGCCGGATTGAAGACTCCGTTGAGTCCATACAGCCAGCCGTCGGGTCCCCAGGTCAGCGAGTTCGGAAGTTCGTGAGTGTCATCACGACCGAA
>JAYVNW010001248.1:0-5153 GCA_043758225.1 Candidatus Kuenenia sp.
GCAATACACGACAGAACAGGACATCGTTCGCCTGCAGACGGAACAAATGCCGCTGGAAGACGAACGCAATGATCTCAGCGACATCGAATCTCAGGTTGAACACTCGCTCAGTTTAGTGCCAGCCAGAGACGCGGAGGATGGTGAACTTCGACAGATGACTCTCGAGTTGCTCACAGACCGTCGCCATTATCTGGACGACCTTCTCGCGGACTATGACTCATGCCTGTTGACTCTGGGCGAAACCGACGTCACGTGCCGTCGCCTGGAAACGACCATCCGTGAATACGAAAGCTATATTGATGAACGCGTCCTCTGGATTCGCAGCGCGCCGGCTGTTGATTCAGGGCTCATACGCAAGACTCTGGAAGCCCCACGGCTGTTTGTATCGCATCGTCAATGGACGGCAGTGTGGAAATTTATCATCAACGATGCTCGAACTTACTGGCCACTTTATGGATTGTGCCTGATTGGATTCGTGGCGATCGTGGTGTTTAGTCGACGCATGCGGCGGACCGTCGCTGCGCTTGGCGCAGATGCCCAGAAACAACTGGGGTCAGGGATTCCATTGATGTTATTGGCCACCGGCCTCACCACTATATTAGCAGCGGCATGGCCCATGCTGCTATGGTTTGTCGGCTGGCGACTGGCGCTTGCCGATTTGAATCTGGCGTCAGCTTTAAGCGTCGCATTTATGTTTTGTGCCGCGGCGTTGTGGCTTGTGGACTCCTTCCGAAAACTGTGTCGCAGACGTGGCGTGGCGGAATCGTTTCTGGACTGGCCACAGCCGATCGTTCGAAGCCTGCATACGAATCTGCTGCTGTATGTCGCGGGTGGAATACCACTGAGCTTCATCGTGCGTGCGGCGAGTCGCCTTGATGAAGGAACCAGTGCGGATTCAGTCGGGCGACTGGCGTTTGTCAGCCTATGTCTGTTAATGGCAGTCATGCTGCGAAGAATTGTACGACCATCCGGAGCTGTGATCGGCGATCTGCTGCGATCAAATTCAAACTCAATGATGTATCGCCTTCGCTGGGTGTGGTATCCATTCGCAATCGGCTCGCCGCTCTGTCTCGCCATACTTGCCCTGATGGGATATCAATACACCGCCGAGCAGTTGATGATACGATTGCAACTGACACTCGTCCTGTCGATGGTTCTGGTCATCACTTACACGATGCTGATGCAATGGATGTTGGCGGCAAAACGCAGCCTGGCCATGAAGCAAGCTCGAGCGCGTCGAGCGGCAGCGCTTGCAGCGGCTCAGCGAGACACGGACGAAGACAACAGCGCGGCAGGACCCATGCCGGCGTTCGAACCGCCTCAATTTGATCTTTCGCTGCTGAATCAACAGATGTTGCGCCTCGTTCGCGGCACGGCCTGCATTCTGTTCCTGACGATCGGTTGGGGTATTTGGGGACAGGTGCTGCCGGCACTCCAGGTATTCAGCAGAATTGAACTGTGGTCGGTCGTTGTGGAAACGACTCAACGAGCCAGTGAAGGTGTTGATGCCGTCGCGGTGGGAAAACTCACGCGAGTCGCCCCAGTGACGTTAGGGAATCTGCTGTCGTCGATATTGATTTTTAGCATTGCTGTTCTTGCGAGTCGCAACCTGCCGGGACTTCTGGAACTGGCGATTCTGCAGCGACTGCCAATGGATCACGGCGGCCGAAACGCAATTACAACTCTTTGTCGCTACGCGTTTATGCTCACGGGAGGCATCATCGCCTGCAACATGATTGGCATCGGCTGGGGCAGCGTTCAGTGGCTCGTCGCGGCATTGACGGTCGGCCTGGGTTTCGGCTTGCAGGAAATCTTTGCCAATTTTGTCTCGGGCTTGATCATCCTGTTTGAACGACCAGTCCGAATCGGAGACGTTGTGACGATTGACGGCGTGACTGGTGCCGTCTCACGCATTCAGATCCGCGCGACGACAATTACCGACTGGGATCGAAAGGAATACATCGTGCCAAACCGAGAATTCGTCACTGGAAAGATTCTCAACTGGACATTGTCAGATAAGACGAATCGTATTGTCATTAAAGTTGGTGTGGCCTACGGAACAGACACGGAAACTGCTTTGGCCATGCTCCAGCAGATTGCCGATGAGCACCCGTTGATTCTTGAAGATCCCGCTCCCATCGTGGCATTCGAAGGCTTCGGCGACAGTTGCCTGGATCTGGTCCTGCGCTGTTTTCTGCCGAATCTCGACAATCGATTGAAAGTTGTGACACAGTTGCACACTACGATCGACCGCAAATTTAAAGAGGCCGGGATTGAGATCGCGTTTCCACAGCGGGATGTGCACATTCGATCGCTGCCGTCGCAATTGGGAACTGCTGCGACGACGCCTCAATCGCCTGCGGACATTAATCCTCATCCACAATCCACCGTCCCGCAGACACGGCGTTCGGCTTAGCAGGAGTTTCAAATTCAGGGCAAACTGCTTGCGAACAGGCCCAAACTCGGGCACAAAATGCCCGCTTAACGCAAAAATGGGCTTGCCGGGACCCTGAAATCTTGTGGGAGTCCGGAATTGCGGCAGTCTGCAAGATCGGACGGGTTTACATAAATTCGCAAACCCGATATATCTTCCGCACGATTCGTGGACCGGAGCGCAGCCTGTAATGGAGCAGGCAACCGGAAGAGTACCTCGAAGGACTGCCCGTGGATAGGAATTCCACTGTCGGTGTTTTGTTTCGCCGGAGGAAAACATCAGTGTCGATTGAAGAAAAAGTGATTGGTATCGTGAGCGACCAACTGGACGTTCCGAAAGAAGAAATTTCCCGCGACAGTTCGTTTGTCGATGATCTTAAAGCTGACTCTCTGGACATCGTGGAACTTGTGATGGCTCTGGAAGACGAATTTGACGTCAAAATTCCAGACGAAGATTACGACAAGATCAAGACTGTCGGTAATGCGATTACTTACATCGAAGGCAAGTCCTGATTTTGTGTGTTCGTAAGCTTCAGCTGAATTGCGGACCCGCTGAAAATAGTTTCTGTACAGCACGGCGTTCTGCGCCGTGCTGACAGAGTTTTTCGCGGGAGTCCGGCCTGAAGTTTTTGCTGAGGTAGTTGCGAGTGCTTTTTTCGTCGCGAGCTGAACAATGTCACGTCGTCGAGTTGTAGTGACGGGTCTCGGCGTCGTCACTCCGCTTGGTTGCGATCTGGACGACGTTTGGGAAGCGGTGTGTGCCGGGCGAAGTGGCGTAGGCCTTATTCAACGCTTCGATTGCCGAGACTTTAAAGTACGGTTCGGCGGCGAAATCCGGAATTTCAAGGCAATCGATCACATTCAGTTCGATGCCAAAGACGAACGGCGCATTGATCGCTTCAGCCAGTTTGCACTCATCGCTGCGGATAAAGCGATCCGTCAGTCAGGCATCGATTTCACGGACGGCGATTCGTATCGTTACGGAGTGCTGGTGGGCAGCGGTATCGGTGGTCTGGATGAAATTGAATCACAGCATTCGATGCTGTTTGATCGCGGCCCGGACCGAATTTCGCCGTTCATGATTCCCAAATTGATTATCAACGCCGCCAGTGGAAACATTTCGGTCCGTTGGGGACTTCGGGGTCCTAACACCGCAGTTTGCACGGCCTGTGCATCTGGAACCAATGCGATTGGTGATGCATCTCGTATTATTCAAATGGGTGTCGCAGATTTGATGGTGGCGGGAGGAACCGAAGCAGGCCTCACACCGATGGGAATTGCCGGATTTGCCAGAACGGGTGCTCTGTCAACACGCAATGACGCACCGCAACAGGCCAGTCGCCCGTTTGATCGTGATCGAGACGGATTTGTCCTTTCCGAAGGTGCCGGGATTCTGGTGCTCGAAGAACGTGAATTCGCTCTGAAACGTGGTGCAACGATTTTGGGTGAGGTCCTGGGCTATGGTCAGTCGGCCGACGCAACTCACCTGACAGCTCCAGACCCAAAGGGCTCTGGCGCTGCGTATGCGATGAACGCTGCGTTGCGCGATGCTGGATTGCGACCAGACGAAATGGACTACATCAACGCTCACGGCACCAGCACACTGCTGGGCGATATTGCTGAAACAAATGCCATTCGCACAGTGTTTGGCAGCCATGCTGATGCACTGGCAGTATCCAGCACAAAGAGTCAGCTTGGACATTTGCTGGGCGCGTCCGGAGGAGTCGAATCAGCGTTCTGCATTACCGCCATGCAGCGTCAGATCGCTCCACCGACGATCAATCTTGAAGAAGCGGACGAAAAATGCGATCTCGACTATGTGCCTGACAAACCCCGCAGCATGCGAATTCGCACAACCATGAAAAACAGTTTTGGTTTTGGCGGACACAATGCCTGCGTGATTTTTGGCGAGGCTTAGTCAAATGCTTGAAGTGAATTCACGCATTCAGATCCCGGATTCAGAATTCACATTTGCGTTTTCACGCAGCGGCGGTCCTGGCGGCCAGAACGTCAACAAAGTCTGCTCAAAGGCTTTAATGACATGGGACGCCACACAATCACCGTCAATTCCGCAGGACGTTCGTGAGCGGTTTCTGCTTCGCTATCGTCGCAGAATTACGAAAGAAGGCGTGCTGCAGATCACCAGCCAGCGCTACCGTGATCAGGGGCGGAATACCCAGGACTGCCTGAACAAGCTCGCTGATCTACTGCTGAGCGTCGCGATCGCTCCGATAAAGAGAAAGCCCACCGCTCCATCACGCGGCGCGAAACAGCGCCGCCTTCAGGACAAGCACGTGCGGGCCGACAAAAAACAATCACGCCGTCGCCCTAACTTGAGTGATTGAGACTCCGGGAGTTTATGACTTCCATTGTATTGCCATTCGATTCCCGCGCATTGCGAATCACACTCGGAGGGCTGACGCCCAGCCGCTCGCCGGGAAATCAATTCCGACTAGACTTGTCGTGTCTGCAAAAAATCGTGCAGACTTAATCGAAATCTACACTCTGATCTCTGTGAATCCGGATTAAAGGTGCCATAATTCGACTGACACTTCCAAACCTGCTGGCACAATACAATCCCACTTCAACTCAAGGGAATTTCGCATGCTACGTTTCGTCTTAATTTCACTGATCTGTTCGTTGTCGCATTTGGCCGTGGCTGAGGAGCTTGTGAAGGCTCCGGATGAAGCTGGTGACTTTCTGAAAATCTTTAACGGCAC
>JAYVNW010001249.1:0-2309 GCA_043758225.1 Candidatus Kuenenia sp.
GCTTGATGATCATGATGTCGCAACGAAGATTCTTGAATCAGGACATGCGGCAATCGTCCCCGGCAAAGTGGATGCGAGTGAACTCATTGCCCGAATCACAAGTGATGACGAATCCGTTCGCATGCCGCCGAGTGACTTTGGCAAGCCGCTGACAGCAACAGAAATCGCGACTCTGAAACGCTGGGTGGAACAGGGCGGCAAATACGCACAGCATTGGGCGTACGTCAAACCTGTTCGGGCAAATGTCCCTGCCGCTGCAACACCGTTCATAAACTGGCCAAAGAACGCAATTGATAACTTTACGCTTCACAAGATGCTGGAACTCGGCATGAAACCGACTGAACATGCAGACGCTCGCGTGTTAGTGCGTCGGCTTTTTCTGGATCTGACTGGACTACCTCCGACCGTTGAAGAATGTGATTCGTGGGTGCAGAAACTGGAAGCCAAAGCTCCTGTCGGCAATAAGTCGCCCGTGGATGATGCGGTCTATCTGCAGCTTGTTGAGCACTTGTTTCAGCGGTCTGAATTCGGAGAACACTGGGCTCGCAAGTGGCTGGATCTCGCTCGGTACGCAGACTCCGCCGGCTACGCTGACGATCCTTCACGCACGATCTGGCCGTGGCGGGACTGGGTCATTCGTTCGATCAACAACAACATGCCGTTTGATCAATTCACAATTGAACAGATCGCTGGCGACATGTTGCCGAATGCAACCGACGACCAGGTCATGGCGACGGCGTTTCATCGCAACACGATGACGAACAACGAAGGCGGAACACAGGATGAAGAGTTTCGCAACGTCGCCGTCGTGGATCGTGTCAACACGACCATGGCGGTCTGGATGGGAACGACAATCGCATGCGCTCAATGCCACAGTCACAAGTACGACCCGATAACGCAGGACGAATACTTTCAGCTGTTTGCAATCTTAAATAACACGGAGGATGCTGATCGTCGCGACGAATCGCCACTACTGACATTCTTTACAAACGAACAGAAACAACGTCGAACCGTCATTGAAAGCCGACTTGCCGAAGTGAACAAAACGTTAGCAACTCCGACGGACGCGATCGTTGCGTCGCAACTTCAATGGGAGCAACGCGTACGGTCTAAAGCAGTGTGGTTTGGAATGAAGCCAGCGTCCGTGTCTCGAAATTCTGGCGGCGAGGCAAGCATCAAAGATGATGGCACCGTTTTTGTCGCGACGTCGGCTGAAAAAGATGTCTACACGGTAGAACTTCCGCTCGATCCGGTAAAAACCGCAGACAAAGGCATCGCCGCAATTCGATTGGAAACATTGCCGCTCGCAGATCTTCCGGGCGGTGGCGCGGGACACAGTGGCGGCAACTTTGTGATCACAGAATTGAAAGCTCAGATTGTTCCAGCGGGTCAGTCGATTCCAAAGGCACGAATTGTGCGGATCGAAATAACCGAGCCGCAAAAGATTCTGTCGTTGGCCGAAGTTCAGGTTTTCTCCGCTGGGACAAATGTGGCAATGAAGGGCAAAGCAACGCAAAGTTCCACCGACTACGCTGGCCTCGCCGAATATGCAGTTGATGGAAAGACCGACGGCCAGTTTGAAAACAAATCAGTGACGCATACGGCCGTCTCCGACAACCCCTGGTGGGAAGTGGATCTTGGCAGCGACACAGAGATTGAACGACTGATGATCTGGAACCGAACTGGCGGCGGGATTCATGAGCGACTGGCTGATTTTCGGATATCGTTGTTGAACGACGCCCGCGAACCAATTTGGGGACAGACCGTTGCGAAAGCCCCAAATCCGTCCGACGAGTATTCGCCGAGCAATGTACGCGACATCAAATTTCTGACTGCTATCGCTGACTATCAACAGGCTGGATTCAATCCCGATGAAATCCTTGACGGCAAAACAGAGCCTGAAAACGGATGGGCGGTCGGTGGTGGGATTGCCGACAATCACGCTCTGGTGCTCGTGCCGAGCAATCCGATCGTCGCCACTGAACCTGCGACACTGCGACTGATCATTGAACAGAATTCGCCGTATAAGGATCATGTCCTCGGCAACTTCCGCATCAGCACAAGCAACGACAATGTTGCAATCGAACGAGCCCGTTTGCCGCCAAGAGTTCTTGCGATCATTGAGAAGCCTGTCGCAGAACGCACACCTGACGAAACATCACAACTGACCGAATATTTCAGACTCAATCTGGCCCCTGAACTTGCCGACACCCGAAAGGAACTGAAGACACTGACAAATGAACTGGAAGGTATGAAACCCGATGCCTCCGTACCTGTGTTGCGTGAACTTGCCGAGACATCACGTCGCA
>JAYVNW010001250.1:0-1615 GCA_043758225.1 Candidatus Kuenenia sp.
GGTGAAGTTTGAAATCTCGATCGCTGAATGGTCGCTGCACAAAGCCCTGTTCGATAAGAAGGTCGATCACCTGGATTTTTCAAAGATCGCTAAGCAGGAATTTGATATTGAGGCTGTTGAGTACGTCAATCAGTTTTTCAAAGATAAAGCTCGCGATAAAAAATACCTAACTGAAATGAATAAGCGGGCGAATGACCTTGGCGTCAAGCAGTTGCTCATCATGATTGACGGCGAAGGTCAGTTGGGCGATGCAAATCTGAAGATGCGCATCGAAGCGGTTGAAAACCACTACAAATGGGTTGAAGCCGCCAAAGATCTTGGCTGCCATTCGATTCGCGTCAACGCAGGCAGCAGCGGAAGCTACGAAGATCAGATGTTCCGCGCGGCTGACGGTTTGCGAACACTATCAGAATTCGGTGCACAGCATGGCTTGAATGTGCTCGTGGAGAATCACGGCGGCTTGTCATCGAATGGTGAATGGCTCGCTGGAGTCATGAAACACGTGAACATGAAGAACTGCGGAACGCTGCCAGACTTCGGCAACTTCCGTCTTAACGGTAACGAAGAGTACGATCGCTACAAAGGCGTCACCGAACTCATGCCGTTCGCCAAAGCCGTGAGTGCGAAATCGCACGACTTCGATGAAAAGGGCAACGAGACAAAAACTGATTACTTCAAAATGATGAAAATCGTTTTGGACGCTGGTTACTCAGGATACGTCGGTGTCGAATACGAAGGCAGCAAGCTGGATGAGTACGCTGGCGTGAAAGCTACGAAGGCGCTGCTGGAACGCGTTCGCAGCGAACTGGGCTGATTTTTTAAAATCGATGCGTGCTTCAGGAAACGTGGCCCGGCATTTCAGTGCCGGGCCATTTTTTGTTTCGGCAAATCAAAGATTAACATGCAGGATAACAACGAAGAATTTGACGGCGAAGATCTTGACGCAGTTGAAGAAGAACCAAATGCATCGCGCGATCGGTATCCGTGGGCGCGCCGCAACGTGATGTTAACCATCGCCTATGACGGGACGAATTATCAAGGCTGGCAGATTCAGCCGAATGGTTTGTCTGTTCAGGAATGCGTGGAAACTGCTGTCGAACGACTTACCGGTAATCGTCCGCGCGTCCTATGCGCTGGACGCACGGATTCCGGCGTGCATGCGTTGGGACAAGTTGCAAATTTCCCGACGAACAGCAGCGTGCCCATCGCCAACATGCGTCGCGGACTGCAAACGTTCTTGCCTGAAGACATCGTTATTGTCAGCGCTAAAGAGGTTTCTAAGGCGTTTCATTCCACGTATTCCGCCGTCCGTAAACGATATCGTTACGTGATTCACGATGGTGATGTTTGCCCTCCGTTTCTGAAACCGTACATCCATCGATCTCAACATCAGCTTGACGTTGAACGCATGGCGTCAGCTGCTCAGCATCTGTTGGGAACACACGACTTCCGCTGCTTCGAAAAGCATTTCCCAAACAAATCTACAAGCGTACGCACGATCATGGATGTCAGTGTGCAACGACATGCCTGCTGGATGCCCTGGACATCGCTGCACAACTGGAGTCCAATTCACGGTGCGCGGCATGATCAGCCTGACATGCCGCTGGTGATTTTT
>JAYVNW010001251.1:0-2902 GCA_043758225.1 Candidatus Kuenenia sp.
ATGCGAAGCCGGGGCATCATAGAGAAGCCAGTTGGGGCAACAAAACGACCAAGAGCTACCTAGGGCGATCTAAGCCTGAATTCTCAACACTCGCAGAGAACAAACTTTGAAATCATTAAAATGCGATATTTACGTCATTTGGTGGGTTTGAGGAATTCTCGAATGCCGCTGTTTTTTCCTCGCGACTGCAATTCAGCGCCGGCGCGCTTATTATGTTGACACTAAGTGGTTTTTGACCGCGTTCCTGACAGAATTGAAGCAAGGCCTGCGAATGGCGTCCGAACCTGAGCAACGAGTATCCGAATTTTCAGGTATTGAACGATCACGGCCTGAAGAATTGCCACCTGTGACCCCGCCATCGGCTGGATTTATCATTCAGCTCTTTCTGATTCCAGCCCTGATCGTCATGGCCGTTGTCGCGGTTTGGGCTCTGTTTGGGCAACTGGCGCACACCGACAACGACTGGACACACCTTACCGCTGACATCAGCAGCAAAAACGAACTGCGTCGCTGGCCCGCTGCGGAAGGCTTGGCACATCTGCTGCATAACGAACAGGTTTCACGGCCAATTGATCGGGAACCACTGGCGAAAAACGCAAGTGTGGTTGATTCGCTCACGAAGCTATTCAGTGAGTCACTCGCGACGAACGGCAACGACGACGAGACAATTCGGCAACAGGAATTCCTTGCAAGAACCATGGGTGCCCTCGACGCCGATGAAAAAACGCTCCCTGTGTTGGCGGAGGCCATGAAGGATTCTCACGACATCGTGGTCCGCAAAAGTGCCTTGATGGCGATTTCACTGATTGCCGGACGACATTTCGACGATGCCACCGGATATTCTGCGGCAGTCTCAACCAGATCCCCCGCACCAACCCTTGCGGAACGCAATCTCCCGCTTTCAACGGCTACGATCTCCGACGCGGCGACCCTTGAACAGCTCCGCCGCTCGGCCCAGGATCCAGATCCTGTAGTCAGGCATCTTGCCGCCTATGCATTGGCAAGCGTCAGCGGTCCCGAATCAATTCGGCAACTGCGATCAATGCTGGGGGACAGTAATCGATTGGCCCAGGCAAATGCCGCGATTGGTCTGGCTCGCAATGGGTCCATCGATGGTGTTGCAACCATGATGCAGTTGATGACGACATCGATGAAACCATATGCTTATGTACCGAATCCGACAGAAAAAACGCCTTTGACTCCCGAAGAAATGCAACAGGCGCAAATCCGACATGAAATCGAAGAGACCCAGGTCGCCAGCAATTGTATTCGCGCCGTCGGAGACCTGTGGTCGCAAATGGATGCCAAAGATCAGACTGCATTGTTGTCATTGCTGCGAGACATGGAACAGAAATTTTTTGCATCAAATGTGCGACGGCAAGCAGCTGAACTGTTGAAGACGATTGGCCAGGCAGAATGAGTTATTGGTTAAAGCCCGTGCGGACTACGGGACCGGCCTGCTGAAGCGGCTGAGTCGCGATCTGATGCTGCTTCACGGCAAGGGGTTTACTCGCAGTGGAGTCATTCGCATTCGGCAGTTTTATCTCGCCTTTCCAAAAGGTGCGATACTGTCAATTGAAGAACAGGACGAAATCGTCTCACTCATTGACAGCCAAACGGGCAAGCTCGACGCCCTCAATTGCCGAAGCCCAACGCGGGATCGAGCTGCTGCAAGAACGCCGCACCGCTCTGATCTCCGCCGCCGTCACCGGCAAGATCGACGTGAGGGAGTTTGCACACGGAGAACGTGGAGAAAACAAAATGACTCACCTCCGTCGGGCGAAAACTCTGAGTAAATAGATGAACTTTCCCTGCCGGGTTGATGTTTGCCCGAAAGTCATACCTCTTGCATTCAATTCGTTGATACAAAGCTTGGTTTGCGAATCAGTGAAAACGAGTGGACTAAGAAAACTCCCCGGCTGAGAGTCGGTCTTGATGTTGTCAAAAAGAGATTTACCATGATTGCCGTGCGTCAAATTCATGACGTTCTTGCGGACGTAATTCCTGTTCCTCCGGAGTTGCGTCACCGGAAAACTGAGGTGATCTTTATCGCGATTGATGAATCTCCCGCAGAAAAGGCAGAATCCGCTTCGTCCGAGCGAGATTCAAGAAAACAAGCTGCCTCCCTGTCGGAATTGATCGGTTCAGTGGGTGATTTTCCGGAACGTGAAGCTCAGGGGGACTTTGATTCCCGTTTGGAACTGCCCTGATGTTTCTTCTCGATACAAACGTGTGTATTCGCCTTCTTCAGGGACGCAGCGTCAACATGTTGCGACGGTTGGAGTCGGTCGCGGACACGGACAAATGCCTCTGTTCGGTTGTGGCTGCGGAACTGCTTTACGGGGCTGCCAAATCACAACGAAAAAAGGAAACACTGGAACGGCTGAATCAGTTTTTAAACTGATTTCGCACGTTCGATTTCGACCTGGCGGCAGCTCGCCATTTTGCCGAGATTCGGGCCGAACTTCAGCAGCGGGGCACACCAATCGGTCTCTATGATTTGCAGATCGCGGGTATCGCCAGAGCCAATCAGCTCATTCTTGTAACCAACAACCTAAATGAATTTTCAAGAATCCTCAATCTGACCTGCGAGGACTGGGAATCTGAATGAGCCTCCACACAGAAATCAATTTCGAAACGGAAATCTGCGAGCATCTTGCGACTGCTGGCTGTACTCGTCAAAGACAAAAGGCCAGTATTCTCCTGAAACGCAGGAAAACACTGGCTTTTATCAATTGCGCCCGAGTGGATTCGAACCACTGACCTACCGCTTAGAAGTTGTGGGCTTTGGTGTCTACCGTGACCATGGCCGTTTAAAACACTGGGTATGTAAACTGACAAAATCCACAACCCCCCTTAGTTTTCCATCCCCGTGAGTACACTGAGTGAGTACACGAATTCC